>JBAUUM010000057.1:0-8834 GCA_049582705.1 Actinocatenispora sp. | reverse complement strand
GGCCTGGACTGGTCGGCCGTGTTCGGCGGCGACGTGCGCCGGGTCGCCCTGCCCACGTACCCGTTCCAGCGGACCCGGTTCTGGCCGCGCCCGGGTACCGGCGCGTTCGGTGACGTCGCGTCGGCCGGTCTGGTGTCGGCGGACCACCCGCTGCTCGGCGCGGCCGTGACGCTGGCCGGTGGCGACGAGGTCGTGTTCACCAGCCGGCTGTCCGTGCACACCCACCCGTGGCTGGCCGACCACGCGCTGCCCGGCATGGTGCTGTTCCCCGGCACCGGTTTCCTGGAACTGGCCATCCGGGCCGGCGACCAGGTCGGCTGCGGGGTGATCGAGGAACTGACCCTGACCGCGCCCCTGGTGCTGCCGTCGAGGGGAGGCGTGCGCGTCCAGCTGCGCGTCGGGGCTGCGGACGAGGCCGACACCCGGTCGCTGGAGGTGTACGCGCGCGGCGAGGACGAGAGCGCCGACGCGCCGTGGACGCTGCACGCCAGCGGCGTACTCGCGCCGGATCCCGGGACGGACGTCGGCGGTCTGGAACTCGCGGACTGGCCACCGCCCGGTGCGACCGAGATCCCCGTGGACGGCCTGTACGAGCGGCTCGCCGAGGGCGGCTTCCGGTACGGGCCAGCGTTCCAGGGTCTGCACCGGGTGTGGCAGCGCGACGAGCAGGTGTTCGCCGAGGTCACATTGCCGGAGTCGGTGGCCGCCGACGCGGACCGGTTCGGGCTGCACCCGGCGCTGCTGGACGCGGCGCTGCACGCGGTGGCGTTCACCGAGCTGGGGCGTACGGCCGGCGGCCGGTTGCCGTTCTCCTGGTCCTCGGTGCTGCTGCACGCCTCCGGCGCGGGCACACTGCGGATGGCGATGTCCGCCGACGGCCCGGACTCGGTGTCGCTGGTACTGGCCGACGGGGCCGGCGAACCGGTGGCGTCGGTCGAGTCCCTGGTACTGCGCCCGGTCGGGGAGGCGGCGGTGCCCGCCGCGCCGACGGCGCCGGACTCCCTGTTCGAGCTGCACTGGGTCGACACCCCGGTCCCCGCGACCGACCCGACCGGGCAGCGCTGGGCCGTACTCGGCGCCCGTGGCCCCGTGGACCAACTCGACGCGACCGGCGTGACGGTCGGGACGTACCCGGACCTCGCCGCCGTCCTCGCCTCCGGTGCGCCCACGCCCGATGCGGTACTGGTGAGCCTCGGATCGGAACCCGGCGAGGAACCCGCCGCCGCGGTGCACCGGCTCACGCACGAGGCGCTGAGCCTGGTGCAGGCGTGGTTGGCCGCGCCGGGCACCGAGGAGTCCCGGCTGGTTCTGGTCACCTCCGGCGCCGTCGGTGAGGACGTGTCGGACCCGGCCGCTGCGGCGGTGTGGGGTCTGGTGCGTTCGGCACAGTCCGAGAATCCGGGCCGGCTGGTACTGGCCGATGTGGACGGTACGGCGGAGTCCGCCGGCGTGCTGCCCGCCGTACTGGCCTCGACCGAGGCCGAGGTCCTGGTGCGGGCCGGGCAGGTCCGGGTGCCGCGCCTGCGGCGGCCGGCGCCGGGCGCGACCCTGTTGCCGCCGGTGGACGGGTCGGCGTGGCGGTTGACGCAGGCGGCGGACGCGACCCTGGACGGGATGAGCCTGGTGGCTCTGCCGGAGGCGGCCGGGCCGCTCGCGGCGGGTCAGATCATGGTCGAGGTGCGCGCCGCCGGAGTGAACTTCCGGGACGTACTGAACGCGCTGGGCATGTACCCGGGGGAGGCCGGCCTGCTCGGTCAGGAGGGCGCCGGCCTGGTCACCGAGGTCGGCCCGGGGGTCAATGACCTCGCGGTCGGCGACCGGGTGATGGGCATGTTCCCGGGCGCGTTCGGCCCGGTGGCGGTGGCGGACCGGCGGATGGTGACCCGGATGCCGGCGGGCTGGTCGTTCGCGCAGGCGGCGTCGGTGCCCCTGGTGTTCCTGACCGCGTACTACGCCCTGGTGGACCTGGCGGACCTGCGCCCCGACGAGAAGGTGCTGATCCATGCCGCCGCCGGCGGTGTCGGCATGGCCGCCACGCAGCTGGCGCGGCATCTCGGTGCCGAGGTGTTCGCCACGGCCAGTACCGGCAAGTGGGGCACCGTGCTCGGGTCGGGCGTGCCCGCTGACCATCTGGCCTCGTCCCGGACGACCGGGTTCGAGGACCGGTTCCGGGACGTGACCGGCGGGTCCGGTGTGGACGTGGTGCTCGACTCGCTGGCCCGGGAGTTCGTGGACGCGTCACTGCGGCTGCTGCCGCGCGGCGGTCGGTTCGTGGAGATGGGCAAGACGGACGTGCGGGACCCGGGCCAGGTTGCCGCGGATCATCCGGGCGTGGCGTACCGGGCGTTCGACCTGATCGAGGCCGGCCCGGACCGGATCGGCGAGATGCTGGCCGAGCTGGTCGCGCTGTTCGACCGGGGCGTGCTGGCGCCGTTGCCGGTCACGGCCTGGGACGTGCGGCAGGCGCCGGAGGCGTTCCGTTTCGTCAGCCAGGCCCGGCACGTCGGCAAGGTGGTCCTCACCGTCCCGACGGCGTGGGACCCGGACGGCACCGTACTGGTCACCGGTGGCACCGGCGGGCTGGGTGCCGCGCTGGCCCGGCATCTGGTCACCGAGCGCGGAGTACGGCACCTGGTGCTCGCCTCCCGCCGTGGCGCCGGCGCCGACGGGGCCGAGGACCTGCGCGCCGAGCTGACCGGCCACGGCGCCGATGTCACCGTCGTCGCGTGCGACGTGGCGGACCGGGCCGACGTGTCCCGGCTGCTCGACGCGGTCCCGGTGGAGTACCCGCTGACCGCGGTCGTGCACACCGCGGGCGTCCTCGACGACGCGACCGTCGGATCGCTGACCCCGGGCCGTATCGACGCCGTGCTCGCGCCGAAGGTCGACGCGGTCGGCCACCTGGACGAGCTGACCCGCGGCGCCGACCTCGCCACGTTCGTCGTGTACTCCTCCGTTTCGGGCATGCTCGGCGGCGCGGGACAGGCGAACTACGCGGCGGCGAACGCGTACCTGGATGCGTGGGCGGCCCGCCGTGCCCGCGCCGGGCGACTCGCGCAGGCGGTCGCCTGGGGGGCCTGGGCCAACGGGGCCGGCATGACCGCCGGCCTCACCGACGCGGACCTGGAACGCATGGCGCGTACCGGTCTGGTGCCGCTCGCCGTGCCGCAGGGCCTCGCCCTGTTCGACGGGGCGGTCCGGCAGCCGCAGCCGGTCCTCGCCGCGATGACCGTCAACCCGACGGCGTTGCGGGACCAGGGGCCGGCGCTGCCGCCGCTGCTGTCCGGGCTTGCGGCCGCCGCGACCCGTCGTACCGCCGGCACCGGCGGCTCGGCCACGTCCCTGCGCGACCAGCTGCTCCCACTGTCCGAACAGGACCGTCTCGACACGTTGCTGACGCTGGTCCGCACCCAGGCGGCGGTGGCGCTCGGCCACAGTGGACCCGAGGCGGTCGCGGCGGACCGGCCGTTCCGCGATCTCGGCTTCGACTCGCTGACCGCGGTGGAGCTGCGCAACCGGCTGAACGCCGTGACCGGCCTGCGGTTGCCGGCCACCACGCTGTTCGACTACCCGAGCGCGGAGGTACTGGCCGGCCAGCTCCGCACCCAACTCGTCGGTGACACCGCGCCGGCCCCGACGCCGGAACCGGTCGCGGCCCCCGCGACCGCCGACGATCCCGTGGTGATCGTCGGGATGGGCTGCCGGTTCCCCGGCGGGGTCGACTCGCCGGAGAAGCTGTGGCGACTGGTGGCCGACGGGACCGACGCGGTCACCGACTTCCCCACCGACCGGGACTGGGACCTGGACGCTGTGTACCACCCGGACCCGGACCACGCGGGCACCATCTACACGCGGCAGGGCGGGTTCCTCGACGGGATGGCCGACTTCGACCCGCAGTTCTTCGGCATCTCGCCGCGTGAGGCGTTGTCGACGGACCCGCAGCAGCGGTTGCTGTTGGAGGTCGCCTGGGAGACCCTGGAACGGGCCGGCATCGACCCCGCGGCGGTACGCGGCTCGCGGGTCGGCGTGTTCACCGGCACCAGCGGGCAGGACTACGTCGCCGCCCTCGCGTCCTCGGCACTGGTGGACGAGGGCTTCGCCGGCGTCGGCAACACGGCTGCGGTGATCTCGGGCCGGATCTCGTACACGTTCGGGTTCGAGGGGCCGGCGGTCACCGTGGACACGGCGTGTTCGTCGTCGCTGGTGGCGCTGCACCTTGCCGCGCAGGCGCTGCAGCGTGGCGAATGCGACCTGGCGTTCGCGGGTGGCGCGACCGTGATGACGACCCTGACCACGTTCATCGGCTTCAGCCGGCAGCGGGGCCTGGCCCCGGACGGTCGGTGCAAGGCGTTCTCCGACGACGCGGACGGTACCGGCTGGGGTGAGGGTGTCGGCCTGCTGCTGGTGGAGCGGCTCTCCGACGCCCGCGCCAAGGGCCACCGGGTGCTCGCGGTGGTCCGGGGCAGCGCGGTCAACCAGGACGGCGCGTCGAACGGACTGACCGCACCGAACGGTCCGTCGCAACAGCGGGTGATCCGGCAGGCGCTGGCGTCCGGCGGCATCTCCGCCGACGGTGTGGACGCGGTGGAGGCGCACGGTACGGGGACCTCGTTGGGTGACCCGATCGAGGCGCAGGCGTTGCTGGCCACCTACGGGCAGGGCCGGGACGACAGGCAGCCGCTGTTCCTGGGTTCGATCAAGTCGAACATCGGGCACACCCAGGCCGCCGCCGGTGTCGCCGGCGTGATCAAGATGGTGCAGGCGATGCGGCACGGCGTACTGCCGGCCACCCTGAACGTGTCCGAGCCGTCGTCGCATGTGGACTGGACCACCGGCGCGGTGGAACTGCTGCGGAGCGCGCGGGACTGGCCCGAGGCCGGTCGTCCGCGCCGGGCGGCCGTGTCGTCGTTCGGTATCAGCGGCACCAACGCGCACGTGATCCTGGAGCAGGCCCCCGTTGCCGAGGAGCCGGAGCCGGAGGCGGCGCCGGAGCCGGTCGACCGGATGACCGTGTGGCCGGTGTCGGCGAGGTCCGGTACCGCGCTGCGGGCGCAGGCGGAGCGGCTGGCCGGGTACCTGGAGTCGGTGCCGGACGCCCGGCCGGTGGACGTGGGGTGGTCGTTGGCGTCGACCCGTTCGCCGTTGGAGCACCGTGCCGTACTGGTCGGGGAGTCCCGGGAAGAACTGCTGGCCGGCTTGTCGGCGCTGGCCGCCGGTACCTCGGCATCCGGCGTGGTGACGGGCTCGTCCCACTCGGGGAAGACGGCGTGGGTGTTCACCGGTCAGGGCGCGCAGTGGGCCGGCATGGGCCGGGAGCTGCACGACGCGTTCCCGGTGTTCGCGGACGCGGTGGACCGGGTCTGCGGGGAGTTCGACGGGCTGCTGGACCGTCCGTTGCGGGACGTGATCTTCGAGGGCGGCGCGCTGTTGGACCAGACCGGGTTCACGCAGCCGGCGTTGTTCGCCATTGAGGTGGCGCTGTCGGAGCTGCTGTCGTCGTGGGGCCTGGCGCCGGATGTGGTGGCGGGTCATTCGATCGGTGAGGTCGCCGCCGCGTATGTGGCGGGTGTGTTCTCGCTGTCGGACGCGTGCCGGCTGGTCGCGGCGCGCGGTGGGTTGATGCAGGCGCTGCCGGCCGGTGGCGTGATGCTCGCGGTTGCGGTGTCCGAGGAGCAGATCCAGTCGTGGCTGGGCGACGAAGTCTCGCTCGCCGGAGTGAACGGCCCGAACGCCGTGGTCGTCTCCGGCGGCAAGGAGTCGGTGCGGCGGGTCGAGGCGCATTTCCGCGCCGAGGGCGTGAAGACGTCCTGGCTGCGGGTCAGTCACGCGTTCCATTCGGCACTGATGGACCCGATGTTGGACGAGTACCGCCGGGTGGCCGAGTCGTTGGAGTTCCGGGTGCCACGGCTGCCGCTGGTGTCCACGGTGACCGGTGGACTCGCGGATGCCTCGGTACTGAACGATCCGGGCTACTGGGTGTCGCAGGTGCGGGAGCCGGTCCGGTTCGCGCCCGCGGTCGAGTCGTTGCGGTCTTCGGGTGTGACGCGGTTCGTGGAGGTCGGCCCGGACGCGGTGCTGACCGCGATGGTCGGCCAGTGCCTCGACGGCGACGAGGCGGTGACCGCGGTGCCGCTGCTGCGCCGTGACAAGCCCCAGGTACGGCAGATCCTCACCGGCCTGGCCGGCACGCACGTGTCGGGCGCCGGACCGGACTGGGCCGCGGTGTTCGCCGGTGCCGGTGCGCGGACCGTCGACCTGCCCACGTACGCGTTCGTGCGGGACCGGTTCTGGCCGCGGCCGGGCACCGGGGCGCACGGTGACGTGACGTCGGCCGGCCTGGTGTCGGCGGACCACCCGCTGCTGGGCGCGGCGGTGACGCTGGCCGGCGGCGACGAGATGGTGTTCACCAGCCGGTTGTCGGTCCGCACCCACCCGTGGCTGGCCGACCACGCACTGCCCGGCGTCGTCCTGTTCCCGGGCACCGGGTTCCTGGAACTGGCCGTCCGGGCCGGAGACCAGGTCGGCTGCGGCACGGTCGAGGAGCTGACCCTGACCGCACCGCTGGTACTGCCGCCGAGCGGCGGCGTGCGGGTCCAGCTGCGGGTCGGCGCCGCGGACGGCGCGGGCACCCGGTCGCTGGAGGTGTACGCGCGGGGCGAGGACGAACCCGCCGACGCCCGGTGGGTACTGCACGCCAGCGGGGTACTCGCGCCCGGTGCGGTGCGGACACCCGACGAGGGAATCGACCTGGCGGTGTGGCCACCGACCGGCGCCGAGCCGGTCTCCGTGGACGGCCTGTACGAGCGGCTGGCCGAGGGCGGCTTCGCGTACGGCCCGGCGTTCCAGGGGCTGCGCGCGGTGTGGCGGCGGGACGAGGACGTGTACGCGGAGGTGACGCTGCCGGAGTCGGTGGCCGGTGACGCGGACCGGTTCGGGCTGCACCCGGCGCTGCTGGATGCCGTGCTGCACGCGGTCACGTACACGCCGGTGGGGCAGTCCGGCGGCGGCCGGTTGCCGTTCTCCTGGTCCGGGGTGACGCTGCACGCGTCCGGCGCGGCGACGCTGCGGGTCCGGATGCGGGCGGTGGGCACGGACGCGGTGTCGCTGCGGCTGGCCGACGCGGCGGGGGAGCCGGTCGCCGAGGTCGGTTCGCTGGTGCTGCGCCCGGTCGGCGACGCGCCGGTGGCCGCCACCCGTACCGTGCCCGACTCGCTGTTCGAGCTGCGCTGGGTGGACCCGGCGACCTCGGTCGAGCCGGCCGCCGACCCGCAGACCCAACGCTGGGCGGTACTCGGTGCGGACGACCGGGACGTGGCCGGGCTGCTCGGCGAGACCGGCGCGCACGTCGAGGGGTACGCGGACCTGGGCGCGCTGACCTCGGCCGCCGGCCAGGGGACCACCGTGCCCGAGGCGGTCTTCCTGCCCTGCGCGACGGCCGCCGACGGGGACCCCGCCGAGGCCGTGCGCGCGGTGACCCACACGGTGCTCGCGGTGGTACAGGACTGGCTGGCGACGGACCGGTACGCCGGTTCTCGGCTGGTGGTGGTCACCTCCGGTGCGGTCGGTGATGACGTGTCGGACCCGGCCGCCGCGGCGGTGTGGGGTCTGGTGCGTTCGGCGCAGTCGGAGAACCCGGGTCGGTTGGTACTGGCCGATGTGGACGGTACGGCGGAGTCGGTACGGGTACTGCCCGCCGTGGTCGGCTCGGGCGAGGCGCAGGTGATGGTCCGCGCCGGGCGGGTACGGATCCCGCGGCTGGGCAGGCTGCGCACGGACGGGGTGCTGGCCGTACCGGCCGAGCCGGCCTGGCAGCTGGCACCCGCCGCGGACGGCACCCTGGACGGGATGAGCCTGACCCCGTGCCCGGGTGTGCACGAGCCGTTGACCGCCGGTCAGGTGCGGGTCGAGGTACGCGCCGCCGGGGTGAACTTCCGGGACGTGCTGAACGCGTTGGGCATGTACCCGGGTGAGGCCGGCCTGTTGGGCCAGGAGGGTGCGGGCCTGGTCAGCGAGGTCGGTGCCGGCGTGACCGACCTGGCCGTCGGTGACCGGGTGATGGGCATGTTCCCGGGCGCGTTCGGCCCGGTGGTCGTGGCGGACCGGCGGATGGTGACCCGGATGCCGGCGGGCTGGTCGTTCGGCCAGGCCGCGTCGGTGCCGCTGGTCTTCCTGACCGCCTACTACGGGCTGGTCGACCTGGCCGGGCTCCGGTCCGGTGAGCGGGTACTGATCCATGCCGCCGCCGGCGGTGTGGGCATGGCGGCCACCCAGCTGGCGCACCACCTCGGCGCGGAGGTGTTCGCGACCGCGAGCGCCGGCAAGTGGGACACGGTGCGCGGACTCGGGGTGGCCGACGACCACCTGGCCTCGTCCCGGACCGTGGCGTTCGAGGAACGGTTCGGCCAGGCCACCGACGGCCGGGGCGTGGACGTGGTGCTCAACTCGCTGGCCCGGGAGTTCGTGGACGCGTCGCTGCGGCTGCTGCCGCGCGGCGGCCGGTTCGTGGAGATGGGCAAGACCGACATCCGTGACGCCGGTCGAATCGCCGACGACCATCCGGGCGTCGCGTACCGGGCGTTCGACCTGATCGAGGCCGGCCCGGACCGGATCGGCGAGATGCTGGCCGAGCTGGTCGCGCTGTTCGACCGGGGAGTACTGAGCCCGCTGCCGCTGACCGTCTGGGACGTCCGGCAGGCGCCGGAGGCGTTCCGGTTCGTCAGCCAGGCCCGGCACGTCGGCAAGGTGGTGCTGACGGTTCCGAGGACCTGGGACCCGGACGGCACCGTACTGATCACCGGCGTGACCGGCGGGCTGGGTGCCGCGCTGGCCCGGCA
>JBAUUM010000056.1:0-9307 GCA_049582705.1 Actinocatenispora sp. | reverse complement strand
GCGTGGTGCCGACCCACGACGGTCTGACGCTGGTCGCCACGTACTTCCCGCAGGCCGAGTACGACCGGGTCCGCGCCGACGCGATGGCCGGCTACCTGGCGGCTCTCCGCGACACCGCCCCCGACGTGTACGCCCGGGTGGCCGCGACGCAACGGGCCGAACGGCTCTACGGCACCGGCGCGCAGCTCAACTTCTTCCGGCAGTCGGTCGGCCCGGGGTGGGTGCTGGTCGGCGACGCCGGCCATCACAAGGACTCGCTGACCGCCCGGGGCATCACGGACGCGTTCCACCAGGCGCAGGCGCTGGTGGACAGCATCGGGGCCGACCTGGCGCACCCGTACAAGCTGCGGGGCGCGCTGCTGCGCTTCGAGCGCCGCCGGGACGAGCTGATGATGGACGAGTACCTGACCACCCTGTCGATGGCGCGACTCGCCATGTCCGACGAGCGGCTGGTGAAGCTGCGCGCCGCCGTCGACGACCCGGAGCAGACCGGGAAGTTCTTCCGGTCGCTGTGCGGCCAGCCGTTCGACGCCGACATGCGGGCACCGTGAACCTGCCGGACCGTCCGGCCGGGCGCTCCGGGTGTCAGCTCGCGGCGTGCCGCGCGCGCTTCGCGGTGTGCGCCATCGCCGACTCCCGTACCCACGCGCCGTCGGCGTGCGTGCGCTGACGGCGGTCCATCCGCTGCCGGTTGCACGGGCCGTGACCCATGATGACCTCGGTCAACGCGTCGAAGTCGGGCAGCGTGTAGTCCCAGTGGCCACGCTCGGCGTTCCAGCGCAGGTCCGGGTCGGGCAGCGTCAGGCCGAGCGACTCCACCTGGTGGGCGATGACGTCGACGAACTTCTGCCGTACCTCGTCGTTGGTGAGGCGCTTGATCTTCCAGGCCATCGACTGCGAGGTGTGGGTGGACCTGCGGTCGGGCAGCCCGAACAGCGCCAGCGCCTTGGACCACCAGCGGTCCACCGACTGCTGCGCCATCCGCTTCTGCTCCGGCGTCCCGTGCGCCAGCTCGTGCAGGATCGAGTAACCCTGACGCTGGTGGAACGACTCCTCCTTGCAGATGCGCACCATGGCCCGCGCGTACGGCCCGTACGAGCAGCGGCACAGCGGGACCTGGTTGACGATCGCGGCCCCGTCCAGCAGCCAGCCGATCGTGCCGATGTCCGCCCAGCAGGTGGCCGGGAAGTTGAACACCACGCTGTACTTCTGCCGGCCGTCGTGCAGCTCCGCGAGCAGCTCGTCCCGCGCCACGCCCAGCGTCTCGGCCGCCGCGTACAGGTACATCGCGTGCCCGGCCTCGTCCTGCACCTTCGCCAGCAGCGCGGCCTTGCGACGCAGGCTCGGCGCCCGGCTGATCCAGTTCGACTCGGGCTGCATCCCCATCAGCTCGGAGTGCGCATGCTGGCCGATCTGCCGTACCAGCATCGTGCGGTACCCGTCGGGCATCCAGTCCCGCGGTTCGATCTTCTGGTCGGCCGCGATCACCGACTCGAAGTACCGGAGCAGCTCGCCCTCGTCCGAGCCGGGCCTGTCGACCAGTTGTACCGATCCGGGCTCGTCGGTCGCGCCGTCGTGGCCGTCTCGCATGCCGGGTGTCACCCTCCTACGGTCGGCAACTCGTCCACGAGAACGTTGGACAGCACGGAGCCGTCCCGCCGCACCTGGCGCAGGTAGAACTTCTGCACCGGGGCGTGCTTGGAGCTGAACTGCCAGCTGCCCCGTGGGTCATTCTGGATACCGAGGTCGGCGATGGCCTTGTTCACCGCGACCCGGGTGAGCGGCTTTCCGCTCGCCGTCACCGAGGCGATCGCCTGGTCCAGCACGGACGCGGCGCTGTAACCGTACGCCGCCGGCTCGTTCGGCGCGACGCCGTACGCGTGCTCGTAGGCGACGACGAACTCACGGTTGGCGTCGTTGTCCAGGGTGGGCGTGTAGTCCAGCGAGCTGTACATGCCCAGGGCCGCCTCGCCCTCGGGTTTCAGCAGGTCGCAGCAGGTGACCGGGCCGGCGGCGTACACCTGGATGCCCTTGTCCTTCAGCCCGAGCTGCTGGTAGTCCTTGACGAACCGGATCGCCTGCAGTCCGGTCGCCCACACGTAGACGGCGGTGGCGCCCCGCGCCTCCGCGTCCTGCAGGTAGCTCCGGTAGCTGGTCTTGTCGCTGTACGGCACGTACACCGGCTTGCCGCCCTCGTTAGCGAGGGTGCCGCCGGCCTCGGTGTAGGTGTCCGCGAACGTCTTGGCGGTGTCCGCCTTCGCGGGACCGAGGTCGGTGCCGATCGCGTACGCCTTGCCACTGGTGTGCTGCGCCACGTACGCACCGAGCGCGGTGGCGTTGTCGGAGGTGAGGTTCGAGGCGCACCAGATGTACGTGGAGTCGGGGATCTGGTCCGTGCAGGCGAGCGAGATCACCAGCGGCAGCTTCTTGGCGGTGAGCTTGGGCTGCAGCGACACGACGGTCCGTACGTCGCTGACCCCGCTGATGGCGAGCAGGCCCGGCTCGGCCAGCAGGTCCTTCTCCGCCTTCACCGCCTTCGGGCTCGCCGGGTTGTCACCCGCGTCCTTCTGGATGATCTGGACCCGACGCCCGCCGAGCCGGTTGCCGTGCATCTTGATGAACAGGTCGGTGCCGTGGCGCATCGACACCCCGTTGCCCTTTTGGATTCCGGACATGTCGGCGATGAAGCCGATGCGGATGGGGGCCGCCGAGTCGTTGTCGGAACCGCTGCTGGTACATCCGGTGCCGAGGAGCACCAGTGCGGCCGGCAATGCCAGCGCGGTCAGCAACCTCTTGGCGGCCACGCCACATCCTTTCGTCGCAACACATCTGTCCGGTTGGAGGGTCCATCGAGCGTGGCAACCGGCCCGTCCACAGTGGAGGGTCGGCGCGGCCGGGCTACCGGCCCGCGAACACCGAGCGGATCACCTCGGTGACCTTGCCCGGCTGGGACAGGAACGGCGAGTGGCCGGAGTCGTCCAGCTCGACCACCTGGCCGGCCCGCTTGGACAGCCCGCGCTGGATCACCGTCGGGGTGGCGTTGTCACGGCCGGTCAGCACGTAGGTGGACGGGATGTCCTTCCACGCGATCGCGGTGGGCGCCTGCTCCAGCACCGCGGCCGACATCGGACGCAGGTGCCCCACCGCCTCCTGCGCGGCGGCCGGGTCCATGTCGTTGTAGAACAGCGTCGGCGCCCGCTCGGCCTTGACGGCCATCATCCCGGTCTCGCTGATGTCGAGGTCGGTGCCCGGGTTGAGCACGTCCGGACCCGGGTCGGGCACGGCGTAGCTCATCAGGAACTCGCCCTCGTCGGCGTTGTAGGCGGCGACGTAGACGATGTGCCGCACCGCCGGGTGGTTGGCCGCGCCCTCGGTCGTGGGGATTCCCCCGTACGAGTGAGCGACGAGGACCACGTCCTCGTACCCGTCGAGCACCCGCCGGATCTCCGCGGCGTCGGCGTGCATGTCGCCCGCCGGGGCGCCGTCGTCCCGACAGCTCGGCAGGTCCACGGTGACCGACGGGATGCCGTGCTGGTCCAGTTCTGCGATCACCTTGTTCCAGCACCACGGGCTGTGCCACGCGCCGTGTACGAGCACCACTGTCCGGTTACCGCTGATTGTCATAACCCCGCCTTTCCGGGTGGTGTACGGTGGCGCTCCGTTGCCCGGATCCCCGATGAGGCATGGCTCCCGGAGCGGTCGTTTTCAATCGAGTCGTAGCGGGGGCCTAGTTTTCCGCATGATGGGTGTTTCCGAAAGCCCCCCTGAACAATTCGTCTTGTGACGGATCAAAAACGAACAGTGGTCGCCGGCGGAAGGAAAACCGTGAATCGGCTCGACGCGAACTCCATCCCCGGGATCGGTCCGCTCGGGCCGGCGGTCGAGCGCACCGGCATCGACATCGACGTCGCCGGACCCGACCGCGTGGTCGGGCGAATGCCCGTCGCCGGCAACACCCAGTCGTACGGAATGTTGCACGGTGGAGTGTCCTGCGTACTGGCCGAGACGCTGGGGACCATGGGCGCCGCCCTGCACGCCGGGCCGGACCGGCGCGCGGTCGGCATCGAGATCAACGCGACCCACCACCGCTCCGTCCGTGACGGCGTCGTGACCGGAACGGCGACCGCGTTGCACCGTGGCCGCTCCGTCGCCTCGTACCGGATCGTGATCACCGACGAGGACGACCGCCTGGTCTGCACCGCCCGGCTCACCTGCCTGATCCGCGACGTCGGGGACGCGTCACACCAGACCGGGACGGAATCCCCCAGTGCGGGACGTCCCGATGATGGCGGCCCGATAACGGGATGACCTCGGGGTTGCCCTCGCGGTGCCCCTCGGAGAGGATCGACGGCGGTTGATCCGAACGCGCAGTTTCGACGTGCCGATCCGATCCGTGCCGCAGCGGCCGTCCCAGGCTCTGGAGTCGCCCGAATGTCCACCGGATACAGCTTCGACAACGACGGTGCGGCGGGAGCCGCCCAGCTCAACCACCTCGGCAGCGCGTTCGACGCGCACACCACGACGGTGCTGACGGAGCACGGAGTGGGCCCGGGCTGGCGGTGCCTGGACATCGGCTCCGGCGCCGGTTCCGTCGCCGCCTGGCTGGCCGACCGGGTCGGACCGACCGGACACGTCACCGCCACCGACGTCAAGCCGGAGTACATCGCGCCTCGCGACAACCTCACGGTGCTCGCCCACGACATCGACCGGGACCCGGCGCCGGGCGGCGGCTACGACCTGATCCACGCCCGGATGGTCTTCGTCCACCTGCCGAACCGGGAGCAGGTGCTCGCCCAACTGGTGTCGGCGCTGCGGCCGGGCGGGCTGATGGTGCTGTCCGACTGCGACTGCCGGGACCGCGACGTGATCCTGGCCAGCCCGGACCCCGAACTCAGCAAGACCTTCGAGACGTTCAACGACATCATCCGCGAGCTTGGCTGGCGCAACGGCGCCGACCTCGGCTGGACCCGGCACGCGTACACCTCGATGCGGACCGCCGGGCTCGACCCGGTGCGGACCGTGGTGCACGGCCGGTCCTGGACCGGCGGCGCCCCGGGCTGCCTGCTGTACCAGGCGCTGGCGTACCAGATCGAACCGGTGCTGCTGGCCGAGGGCATGACGGCGGAGCAGATCACCGCGCTGCGCGCACTGCTCGCGGACCCGCGGTTCGCGATCTCCGCCTGGCTGATGCACACCACGGTGGGGCGCCGACCCACCGACACCTGATCCGTCACCGCTTCCCGCCTCCCAGGCCCGTTCGGAGATGACGTTCTGATGCGCGAGTACCGGACACCGCCGGTCGCCGGCCGGCCGGAGCACTGGACCATGGCCGACGCCGTGTTCCACAACGCGGAGGAGTATCCGGACGAGGTCGTGTTCCAGCCCTGGAAGGGCGGCGGCGAGGTCACCGCGGCCGAGTTCGCCGCCGCGGTCACCGCCGTCGGCAGGGGCCTGATCGCGGCGGGCGTGCGACCCGGGGACCGGGTCGCGCTGCTGTCCGCCACCCGGTACGAGTGGACGGTCCTCGACTACGCCATCTGGTCCGCCGGGGCGGTCAGCGTGCCGATGTACGACACCTCCAGCCTCGAACAGGTCGGCTGGATCCTCCGGGACTCGGGTGCCACCTGGTGCGTGGTGGAGAACGCCGACCAGGCCGCGACGGTGGCCGAGGCAGCCGCGGACCTGGACCGTCCGGTACGGGTGTGGCGGCTGGACGAGGACGCGCTCGACCGGCTGGTCGGGCACGCGGCCGAGGTGACGGACGAGGAGTTCCGGCACCGGCGGGCCGCGGGGCCGGACAGTACGGCGACGATCATCTACACCAGCGGCACCACCGGCCGGGCCAAGGGCGTACTGATCACCCACCGCAACTTCCTGGCGAACCTGGACGGGTTCCTCGACCGGCTCGGTGCGGTGTTCACGCCCGGCGGTGCCGTGGTGCTGTTCCTCTCCCTGGCGCACATCTTCACCCGCACGATGCAGTGCACCGCGGTGCTGCGGCGGGTACGGGTGACGCACGTACGGGAGGTCACCGACCTGGAGGCCAGTCTCCAGGACGTGCGGCCGACGGTCCTGCCGCTGGTCCCACGGTTCATGGAGAAGCTCCGGGACGGTGCGCCGGACGGCGACGCGGCCGCCGCGCTGGGCGGACGCTGCGGCGCGATCATCGTCGGCGGCGCCCCGCACGACGAAAGCGTCGGGACGTTCTACCGCTCCGCCGGCATCGCCGTGTACGAGGGGTACGGGCTGACCGAGGTCGCCGGCCCGGCCACCATCAACGGCCCGGCGGCGGTACGGCCCGACACCGTGGGCCGCCCGCTGGCCGGCGTGACGGTCAGCATCGCGGACGACGGCGAGATCATGGTGCGCGGCGACTGCGTGTTCGGCGGCTACCACCGCAACCCGGAGGCCACCGCCACGGCGCTGGTGGACGGCTGGCTGCGCACCGGCGACATCGGCGTCCTCGACGACGACGGGTACCTGCGGATCACCGGGCGGAAGAAGGATCTGATCATCACCGCCGGCGGCAAGAACGTCGACTTCACCACGCTGGAGAGTCGGCTGCGGGCGCACCCGCTGATCGGCAACGCGATGGTGGTCGGCGACCGCCGGCCGTTCGTGGCCTGTCTGGTCACCCTCGACCCGGCGGTACTGGACGAGCGCGGCACCCCGGGTGGCGGGTACGACCGGGACCCGGCGCTGCGGGCGGAGGTCCAGTCGGCGGTGACGGAGGCCAACCGGGCGGTGTCGCGGGCCGAGTCGATCCGCGCGTTCCACATCCTGGACCGCGACTTCACGGTGACGGACGGCGATCTCACCGCGTCGTTGAAGATCCGCCGCGAGGTGGTCGGCGCCCGCCACGAGGCGGAGATCGAGGCGTTGTACGGGACCGGTCGGTGAACGGTGCCGGCATTGCCGAGAGGGCACACATCCACACCGGGGAAATTGCGATCAGTGCTCGAACAATCACAATACGCGCATGCGGCAATTCACTAGTTCTGCGGCATCCGGTGCGATCGGTCACGCTTTCTGCGCCGCGACCCGACTGCGAACGGTCTTTCGCTCTGTGGCCCGTCGTGATGGAATCTCAAGGTTCGTCGTCCGAGCGACCGTAGCTGCCGTATTGCGCTGCCGATACCCGTTCTGGAGGGTAGCCAGTTTATGAAACGGGATAACAGTGCCACGACGGCTCCACGCCGCAGTGGCCCGCTGGCCCGCCTTCGCGACGCCCGGATCCGGACGAAGCTCGGACTGATTCTGATCGTGCCGATCCTGGCTCTGGTCGGCCTGGCCGCGGTACGGCTGGCCGGCACGGCCCAGGACGTGTCGCAGGCGCGGGAGGCCATCGAGTACGCGCAGCTGTCGGACTGCGCCGCCACGCTCGGCGAACGCCTGCAGTCGGAGCGCACGCTCGCCGCGGTACTGCTGACCACGCCGGAGGGCAAGCAGACCGACGCCGCCAACGCGTACGCCACGCAGATGTCGAAGACGAACAAGAAGGTCGAGGCGTACCGCGACGCCCGCAAGCAGCTCGGCACGCCGGCGAACAACCTGACCGGCCTGCTCAAGCGGATCGACACCCAGGTCGACGCGCTCGGCAGCCTGCGCAGCGCGGTCATCCAGCGCAACGTCATCCCGCTGTCCACCGCGGTGTTCAGCTACCGCAGCCTGATCGCCGACCTGCTCGCGTACCGCCAGACGCTGGCCAACGTCGCCGGTTCGGTCGAGGCGGCCAACCTGACCCGCGGTGCCAGCTCGATCGCGTCGTACTCGGAGCTGACCTCGCAGGAGCAGGAGGTCGGCACGGTCATCCTGGCCGGCGGCGGCGACATCACACCGGCGCAGCACGAGGCGTTCCTGGCCACCCTCGCCGGGCAGGCCGAGGCGCTGCACGCGTTCGGCGACGCGGTGGACGACAAGCACGTCACCGACATGGAGCACACCACCGCCGGCAAGGGCGTCGGCAGCGACGCCACGATCAAGCTGCCCGGCGACCTCAGCGGCAAGACCACCGTGCAGGTGCAGAGCGACATCCGCGCCGCGCAGCGGTTCGAGGGTGACCTGCGCCGGGCACCGGCCGGCCGCGCGGTCACCCTCTCCGACAACGCGGATCCCGCCGAGTGGACGAAGGCCATGAGCACCCGGGTGGCGCTCAGCCGCGAGGTGGAGAAGCGACTCGACGGCGAGTTCCGGGCACTGATCCAGGACCACAAGAACACCCTGCTGCGGCAGCTGCTCATCGAGTCGCTGGCGGTGTCGCTGATGGTGCTGATCGCCGTCGCGATCGCGCTGATGACGGCGCGCTCGATGGCGCGGTCCCTGCACCGGCTGCGGGAGGGCGCGCTGTCCGTGGCGTACGAGAGCCTGCCGCAGGCGGTGGCCCTGCTGCGCGACCCGGCCACGCTGGGCGAGCTGACCCCGGACGACGTGGTGGCCAACGTACGGGACGTGATACCGGCCCGCGGCCGGGACGAGGTCGGCCAGGTCTCCGAGGCGTTCAACGTGGTGCACCGCGAGGCGGTACGGATCGCGGCCGAGCAGGCCACCCTGCGGGGCAGCGTGTCCGCCATGTTCATCAACCTCGCCCGCCGTTCCCAGCTGATGGTCGACCGGCTCATCGGCCAGCTCGACAAGCTGGAGCAGGGCGAGGAGGACCCGGACCGGCTCAGCCAGCTCTTCCAGCTCGACCACCTCGCCACCCAGATGCGTCGCAACGACGAGAACCTGCTGGTACTCGCCGGTGCCGGCACCAACCCGGCGCGACGCGGGCCGGCGCCGCTGGGCGACGTGCTGCGCGCCGCGCAGTCCCAGGTGGAGCAGTACACGCGGATCGAGCTGGGCGTCGTCGACATGGGTGTCGACGTGGCCGGCAAGGCCGTGAACGACCTGGTCCACCTGATCGCGGAGCTGTTGGACAACGCGACCACGTTCTCCGCGCCGGACACGGTCGTGACGGCCGAGGCATGCTGGATCAGCAACCGGGCCTTCATCACCATCGCCGACCAGGGCATCGGCATCGCGCCGGAGCAGATGGCGCAGCTGAACCAGCAGCTCGCCGACCCGCCACCGGTGGACGTCGCGCTGTCCCGGACCATGGGTCTCGTCGTGGTGGCCCGACTGGCCCAGCGGCTCGGCGCGGCGGTGGAGCTGCGCACGACGCCCGGCCACAGCACGATCGCCGAGGTGGTCATCCCGCTGGAGATCCTGGAGGTACGGAGCCGCCCGCTGGCGGTCGACGGGCCCCCGTCGCCGGCGTTGCCGCAGCGCAACGCCGAGGCACGCGGCGCCCGGTCGGAGGCTCCGGCCC
>JBAUUM010000055.1:0-3581 GCA_049582705.1 Actinocatenispora sp. | reverse complement strand
GCGGTACAGGCCGCCCAGCGGCGCGGTGCCCAGGCCCAGCCGGGTGACCTCGACCGCGCTGCGGCCCAGCCGTACCCGACCGGTCGGGTCCATGACGCTCCTCGGGGTGGTGGACGGCATCCCGCTGACAGGATTTCGTAGATCCTATAGGATCGACGGAACGACTGGTCGGCACCGGCCGGCCGAATCCCACCGGGCGGGAGACGATGTCCGCGCAGCCGAGTGACGGGGTCGAGCGGGGCGGCTCGGTGCGACGGGGCCGCCAGACGCAGCCCGGCGCTCATGCGGAGCCCTGGCGGCACGATGCGCCCCCGATGCGGCCCGCCCGCCGCCCCAGCCTCTCCGACGAGGTGTACGAGTCGGTCAAGGCCCAGGTCATGGACCACGCGATCGCCCCGGGCGCGCGGGTGAACATCGACGCGCTGGCCCGCGACCTGGATGTCTCCCCCACGCCGGTGCGCGAGGCGCTGGCGCGGCTGGAGGCCGACGGGCTGATGCGCAAGCGCCCGATGTCCGGTTACACCACCACCCCGCTGCTGACCCGCACCGAGTTCGACCAGCTCTTCGAGATCCGGATGCTGCTGGAAGTGCCCGCTGCCGGCCTGGCCGCCGAACGGGCCGACGCCGATCCCGCCGGGCTGACCCGGCTCACCGATCTCGCCCAGCTCCGGCACGCGACGGTCGACGCGAGCGGGTACGCCGGCTACGCTGCGTTCACCACCGACGACGCCCGGTTGCACGAGCTGGTCGCCGTACTGTCCGGCAATCCGATGCTGACCGAGGCGATCCGCCGGCTGCACGCACATCTGCATCTGCACCGGCTCTACCTGCCCGGTGGTCCGGTGGCCGACACCGACGCCGAACACCAGCGCGTCGCGCACGCGATCGGCGCCGGCGACGCCGGGGCGGCGCGGCGGGCCATGCGCGAGCATCTGGACAACGCGCGGACCCGGCACGTGGCCGTGTTCGCCGAGCAGAGCCGGCATCCGGTCCGGCGGCGACCGGGCGCCGGCCCCGACGACCCGGGCGAGGAGTGACACGGTGCGCATCGGACTGTTCGTCACGTGCGTCAACGACCTGCTGTACCCGGGCACCGGGCAGGCCGTGGTGCGGATCCTGGAACGCCTCGGCCACCGGGTCGAGTTCCCCCTCGCGCAGACCTGCTGCGGGCAGATGCACGCCAACTCCGGGTACCGGGAGGAGACGCTGCCCCTGGTCCGCCGGTTCTGCGAGGTCTTCGCGCCGTACGAGGCGGTGGTCGCGCCGTCCGGCTCGTGCGTGGCGATGATCCGCGAGTCGTACCCGCGGCTCGCCGACGGCGACCCGGAGCTGACCGCGCGCGTCGCCGAGATCACGCCCCGCGTGTACGAGCTGTCCGAGCTGCTGGTCGACGTGCTCGGGGTGACCGAGCTGGGCGCGGTGTTCCCGCACCGGGTCACCTACCACACCACCTGTCACGGGCTGCGCATCCTGCGGCTCGGCGACCGGCCGCAACGGCTGCTGCGGGCGGTGTCCGGCATCGACCTCGTCGAGCTGTCCGCCGCGGACGAGTGCTGCGGGTTTGGCGGCACGTTCGCGGTGAAGAACCCGGACGTGTCCACGGCCATGCTCAGCGACAAGGTGCGGCACGTACTGAACACCGACGCGGAGGTGCTGGCCGCGGCCGACAACTCCTGTCTGGCGCACATCTCCGGCGGGTTGGGCCGGCTGCGTACCGGCGTGCGGTCGGTGCACTACGCCGAGATCCTGGCCAGTACCGAGTCCAGTGTGGAGGGCTGATGGCACCAGGCAAGCCACTACCGTTGATACCGCACGGATCCGGTCACCTCTCGTCACCGGTTCCGTTCCCGCAGCGGGCCCGGGACGGGATCGCCGACACCCAGCTGCGGGCCAACCTGCGGCGGGCCACGCACACCATCCGGGACAAGCGCGGCCGGGTCGTCGGCGAACTGGACGACTGGGAGCAGCTGCGCGAGGCCGGTCGGGCGATCAAACAGCGGGTGGCCCGGCACATGCCCGAGCTGCTGGAACTGTTCGAGGCGGCGGCCACCGCCGCCGGTGCCACGGTGCACTGGGCGCGGGACGCGGCCGAGGCGAACCGGATCGTCACCGACCTGGTGCGGGCGACCGGCAGCGACGAGGTCGTCAAGGTGAAGTCCATGGCCACCCAGGAGATCGAGCTCAACGAGGCACTCGCCGCCGCCGGCATCACCGCGCACGAGACCGACCTGGCCGAGCTGATCGTCCAGCTCGACGAGGGCGAGCAGTCACACATCCTGGTGCCCGCCATCCACTACAACCGCGCCGAGATCCGACAGATCTTCCGGGACCGGATGCCGGGCACCGACGACTCGCTGAGCAACGACCCGGCGGCGCTCGCCGAGGCGGCCCGGCGGCACCTGCGCCGCAAGTTCCTGTCCGCGAAGGTGGCCGTGTCCGGGGCGAACTTCGCCGTCGCCGACACCGGATCGCTGGTCGTACTGGAGTCCGAGGGCAACGGCCGGATGTGCCTGACGCTGCCGGAGACCCTGATCAGCGTGGTGGGCATCGAGAAGCTGCTGCCGAGCTTCGCGGACCTGGAGGTCTTCCTGCAGCTGCTGCCCCGCTCCTCCACCGCGGAACGGATGAACCCGTACACCTCGATCTGGACCGGTCCGACCGACGGCGACGGGCCGCGCGACGTGCACATCGTACTGCTGGACAACGGTCGGTCCGCGACGCTGGCCGACACGGTGGGCCGGCAGGCACTGGCCTGCATCCGCTGCTCCGCGTGCCTCAACGTCTGCCCGGTGTACGAGCGCACCGGTGGGATCGCCTACGGCTCGGTGTATCCGGGGCCGATCGGCGCGATCATCTCGCCGCAGCTGACCGGCGTGCGGCACAACAGGTCCCTGCCGTTCGCATCGTCGCTGTGCGGTGCCTGCTACGACGTGTGCCCGGTGAAGATCAACATACCGGAGGTCCTGGTCCACCTGCGACAGTCCGGAGTGGACGAGGCCCGGAACCGGCCGTCCGCGGAACGTGTCGCGATGCGCACGCTGTCCTGGGTGATGGGCGACACCCGCCGGTACGAGGCCGCGCTGCGCACCGCACGACGGAGCACCCGGCCGGTCGCCGCCCTGCTGAACCGCCGTGGCACCGACCCGGCGCCGGGTGGCCCGGCGGCCACCGTCGGGCGGCTGCCCTGGCCACTGTCGGCCTGGACCACGTCGCGCAACGCGCCGCTGCCGGCGCGGCAGAGTTTCCGCGAATGGTGGAGGCAGAGCCATCCGGAGGACGTGTGATGAGCGCCCGCGAGGAGATCCTGGCCCGGCTGCGGCTCGCGCTGCGCGACGTGCCGGACGACGAGACGGTCGCCGACGTGCCGGTGGCCCGCGACTACCATCGGGGCGGCGCCGACGAACCGGCGGCCGCACCCGGCCCGGTGGCCGCGCCCGGAGCGGTGGTCGATCTGTTCGCCGAGCGCGTCGACGACTACCGCGCCACGGTGCATCGCTGCGCGGCGGCCGACGTGGCGGCGACCGTCGACGCGATCCTGACCGAGTGCGGCACCCGCACCCTGCTGGTGCCGCACGACCTGC
>JBAUUM010000054.1:0-3544 GCA_049582705.1 Actinocatenispora sp. | reverse complement strand
GCTCCCGGATGGCCAGCCCGACGACCCCTGCGACCAAGGCGGCGATCCCGGCGGCCAGCAGCGCCGTGTGCACGCCGCCGGTCAACGCGTGGGCGACGAGGTTCTTGACCCGGGTGCCGCCGCCGATGGACCGGCCGCTCTGGCTGAACAGGGTGCGGGCCAGCTTCTCGGTGTCCGCCGCGGACAGTCCGGCGCGGGCCGCGCCGTCCGCCACCACCCGGGAGAACTCGGAACTGACCAGGGCGCCCAGTACGGCGATGCCGACCAGCGCCCCCACCTGCTGGCCGCTCTCCCCGGTCGCCGAGGCCAGGCCGGCCCGTTCCGGCGGAACGCTGCCCATCAGGGCGCTGTTCACCGGCGGGATGACCAGCCCGATGCCGGCGCCGAAGGCCACCAGCCACGGCCACCAGCCGCCGTAGGCGGCCTCGGCGTCGACGCGCGCCAGCATCAGCAGGCTGACCCCGATCAGCAGGCAGCCCAGTACCACCGGCACCCGCGCGCCGACCCGACCGGCGAGCAGCCCGGCCAGCGGCGAGGCCACCATCACGGTGAGCATCGCCGGCAGGAAGCGCACCCCGGCGCCCGCCGCCTGGTAGCCCTGCACCTGCTGCAGGAACAGGCTGATCATGAAGAACGACGCGTACATGCCGGAGGCCACCAGCGCGATCACCGCCGTACTGGCGGAGAACGTGGCCGACCGGAACAGCCCGAGCTGCAGCATCGGATGCGGCGCCCGGCGCTCCACCACCAGCAGGGTCACGAACGCGGCGGCCGAGACCACGAACAGGCCGACGATCAGCGGCGCGCCCCAGCCGAGCCGGCTGCCCTCGATCAGCGCGAACGTCAGGGTGCCCAGCCACAGCACGGTGAGCAGCTGGCCGGGCAGGTCGATCGCGTGCCGCAGCGACAGCCCGGCCGGTGCGGCCCGACCGCCGCCCTGGGTGCGCGCGCCGAGGATCAGCGCGACGATCCCGACCGGCACGTTGACCAGGAACATCGACTGCCAGCCCCAGGTGCCGACCAGCGCGCCGCCGATGACGGGGCCCAGCACCAGCGCCAGCGCGGACACCCCGGACCAGACGCCGAACGCGCGGGCGCGTTCTTTCTCGCCCGGGAACGTGTGACTCAGGATCGCCAGGGTCTGCGGGGTCACCAGCGCGGCGCCGAGCCCCTGCACGACGCGGCCGGCGACCAGTACCCACAGGGTCGGCGCGGCCGCGCACACCGCGGAACCGAGGGTGAACACGGCCAGCCCGGCGCGGAACATGCCGACCCGGCCGAACCGGTCGCCCAGGGTGCCGGAGGTGAGCAGCAGGGCCGCGAAGACCAGTACGTAGCCGTCGGCGATCCAGACCAGCCCGGCCACGTCGGTGTTCAGGTCGGCACGGATCACCGGCAGGGCGATGCTGATCGCCACGCTGTCCAGCAGTGCCATGAACAGGGCGAGGCAGACCACCACGAGCGTGGCGATCCGGGGTGCCGTGCGGGCGGTGGCGTCGGTGGCGACCACGGGCGGCTCCTGTACTGGTCGGAGGTGGACCGCGCCGGCGGCTCGCACGGGCACGGGTCGGCGGGCGCAGACCGGCGGCCGGAGACGCTGATCGCCCACGCTTGACCGTGACACCGACGGGTGGCGCGCCCAAGCCGACCCCGGACCCGACGACCGGGGTAGCCGGTCGGGTACTGCGGTCAAGCACCTCAATGCCCGGCTGTACGGAGCTGACCGGCGCGCGCCGGAAACCCTAGCGTGCAGGGTGGAGGACCGTGAGCGATCAGCGGAGGAGCTTATGGCATCGCAGACTGCGCCGGAACCGGCCACCGTGCACCAGGCCGACGCGAACGAGAACCCGTACCCGCCACCGCCGGCCGTGGTGGACGCGATCGTCCGGGCCGCCGGCAACGCCAACCGCTACCCCGAGGTGTACCCGCAGGCGCTGGCCGATGCTATCGCCGCGCACCACGGCGTACCGGCCGAGCACGTCACGGTCGGCGCCGGCGGCGCGGGCCTCATCCAGCAGATGCTGCATCTGGTGGCCAAGGCGAAGGGCGAGGCGCTGTTCGCCTGGCGTTCGTTCGAGGGCTACCCGCTGATCGCGCAGGGCATGGGCGTGCCGGTACGGCAGGTGCCGCTGCGCGACCACCGGCACGACCTGGACGCCATGCTGAAGGCGGTGCGCCGCAAGACCAAGCTGATCTTCGTCTGCAACCCGAACAACCCGACCGGCGCCGGCATCCGCGAGGACGAGCTGGTCCGGTTCCTGGACCGGGTGTCGCCGCGGGTGTTCGTGGTGATCGACGAGGTGTACCGCGAGTTCGGCACCGACCCGGCCACGGCCGACGGGCTGCGCCTGTACCCGCGCTACCCGAACGTCGTGGTGCTGCGCAGCTTCTCCAAGGCGTACGGGCTGGCCGGCATGCGGGTCGGCTACGCGGTGGGCCAGCAGGGACCCATCGGCGGCCTGCGCGGGGTCACGATGCCGTTCCTGGTGTCCCGCCCGGCGCTGGAGGCGGCGATGGCCGCGCTGGGGGAGTCGGCCCTCTACGAGGAGCAGTACAAGCTGATCGCGGCCGAGCGGGACCGGGTGACCACCGAGCTGCGCAAGGGCGGCCTGGAGGTCCCGGACAGCGAGGGCAACTTCGTCTGGCTGCCGCTGGGCGCGAAGAGCGCCGACTTCGCCGCGGCGGTCAAGGCCGAGGGCATGGCCGTGCACGCGTTCGACGGTGAGGGTGTCCGGGTGACGATCGGCCTCCCGGACTCCAACGACACGCTGATCCGGGTGGCGACCGACGGCCGGTTCGCCTGACCGGGACACGCGGCCGGATCTCCGTCCGGCCCGCTGCCGGCGGACCGTCGTGGTCCGCCGGCGCGTCCCGCCGCGGTCTGCCGAGGGCGTGCCGGGTGCGTCCTGCGACGCCCCGGCCCGGTGCCCTCAGCGGACGGGCAGGTAGCTGACGGAACTCAGGTCGTCCTCCGTCACGATCTCGTCGACCGTGTCGTACGCCAACGAGAACGCCCGCGCCACGGTGTCCAGGTGCTTGTCGGTGTGTTCGGCCTGCACGCTGAGCCGCAGCTGCGCGCTGCCCTTCGGTACCGCGGGGTACAGCGCCACGTTGACGTACACCCCGGCCTCGTAGATCTCGTTCCACAGCCGCAGGGCGGTCTCGTCGTCGGGCACCGGCACCCGCAGGATCGGGGTCTGCACCTCGGTACCGTCGGCGAGGGTGGGCGCGGCCGAGACGGGCACCCCGCAGTCGCCGAGCAGCTTGCGCACGTGCGCGGCGTTGGTGGCGAGGCGTTCGCGTCGCTCCTCGCCCTCGGGTGACCGGACGATGCGCAGCGCGGCCTGCGCGGCGCCGAGGCCGGCCGGCGGGCTCGCCGCGGTGAACATGAACGCGCGGGCGTGCATGCGCAGGAAGTCGATGACGTCGGCCGGTCCGGCGACGAAGCCACCACCGCCGGCCAGCGCCTTGGAGAAGGTGCCCATCCGCAGGTCGACGGCGTCGGCGAGGCCGGCGAGGGCGGCCACGCCCTGCCCGTCCGGGC
>JBAUUM010000053.1:0-4586 GCA_049582705.1 Actinocatenispora sp. | reverse complement strand
CACCGCGGACCGGCGGCGCCGCGGCCACTGCTCCACCACCGGCCGGCGGCGACGCGGCCGGCGAGGTCCGTGCGTCGACGTGCTCGCGGAGCACCGCCAGCAGTCCGCGCAGCGCCGGGCGCCGGTCGGTGTCGGTGCGCCAGGCCACGTAGCAGCGGCGGACCAGGGTCGGATGCACGGGCACGATGCGTACGCCGTCCGGCACCGGGTCGCGGCCGATGCGCGGGATGACCGCGGCGCCCAGGCCGGCGGCGACCAGGGCGAGCTGGGTCGGGTGCTCCTCCGCGGTGTGCGCGATGCGGGGTTCGACGCCCCGGCTGCGCAGCGTCTGGCACAGCCAGTCGTGGCAGATGGAGCCCTTCGTCCAGCAGATCCACGGCTCGCCGGCCAGCGCGGTCAGGTCGACGAGGTCCCGGTCGGCCATCGGATGGTCCGCCGGCAGGATCAGGTCGATCGGGTCGTCGAGCAGGTGTTCGCGGGTCAGGCCGTCCGGCAGTGCCAATGGGGCGTTGGCCCAGTCGATGAACAGCGCGGCGTCCAGGTCGCCCCGGGTCAGCATGGGCAGCGAGTCGTCCATGTCCAGCTCGGCGAGCTCCACGGTGAGCCTCGGGTGGCGGTCCCGGGCCGCGCGCAGGACCGGCGGCATGATGCCCCGGGCCGCGGTGGCGAACGCGGCGATGGTGAGATGGCCGGCCACCTGGTCGCGGTGCGCGTCCAGGTCGGACTCGGCCCGCTCCAGCAGGGACAGGATCTGGTCGGCGTGGCCGACCAGCAGGTGGGCCGCGTCGGTGAGGCGTACGCCGCGGCCGTGCGGGGCGAGCAGCCGCTGGCCCACCTCGCGTTCCAGCTTGGCGACCTGCTGGGACACCGCGGAGGTCGTGACGTGCAGGTTTCCCGCCGCTGCGGTGATCGAGCCGTACGTGGCGACGGCGTGCAGCGTGCGGAGTCGTTCCAGGTTGAGCATGTAAGCGATGCTAACGTGTGCAGCGTAGTAAGTTTTGCTTGTGCTTAAGGGTTGACCGCCCGCACGATGGCGGCATGAGCTTGTCGTCGGTGCCGGCGGGTCACCCCGCCGCGCGCGTCCCACGGAACAGCGCGCCGGTTCGTTTTCTCGTACTAGCCCTGATCTGGGGCATGAGTTTCCTGCTGATCAAGATCGCCGACGAGCAGCTCGCGGCGCTCCACGTGGCCGCCGGCCGGGTGCTGTTCGGCGCGGCGACCCTGCTGGTCATCCTGGTCGTCCGGCGCGACGCGCTGCCCCGCGGCCGGCGCACCTGGGCGCACCTGGCGGTCGTCGGCCTGTTCGCCAACGTGGTGCCGTTCACCCTGTACGCCTACGCGGAGCGGCTGGTGCCCTCGGCCCTGGCCGGGATCTGCAACGCGACGACGCCGCTGTTCACCGTGCTGATCGCGCTGCTCGCGCTGCCCCAGGAGCGGCCCGACCGGCGGCGCGTCAGTGGCCTGGTGGTCGGGTTCCTCGGCGTGCTGGTCGTGCTCGGCGTGTGGCAGGGCCTGGCCGCGCACAGCCTGGCGGGCGCGGGCATGGCGCTCGGCGCCGCCGCCTGTTACGGCATCGCGTTCGGCTACATCCGCCGGTACCTGACCGGTACCACACACTCCAACATCGCCCTGTCCGCCGGGCAGCTGGTCGCGGCCAGCGTCGAACTGGTCGCCGTCACACCGCTGCTGGCCGGCGTGCCGCACCACCTGCGACCCGGGCCGGTCCTGGCCCTCGCCGCGCTCGGGGTGTTCGGCACCGGCCTGGCGTACGTGCTCCAGTACGGCCTGGTCCGCGACATCGGCGCCACCACCACGTCGACGGTGACGTACCTGATCCCCGTCGTGGCCACCGCGGCCGGGCTGCTTCTGCTGCACGAGAACCTGACCTGGAACGAGCCGGTCGGTGCGCTGGTCGTACTGGCCGGGGCCGCGCTCTCGCAGTGGCGGCCCCGGCGCCGGTTCAGTCCAGGCCGAGGTCGCGGCGCAACTTCGCGACGTGGCCCGTCGCCCGTACGTTGTACTGAGCCTGTTCGATCCGGCCCTCCGCGTCGATGACGAAGGTCGACCGGATCACCCCCTGCATGACCCGGCCGTAGTTCTTCTTCTCGCCGAACGCGCCGTACGCGGTCAGCACGGCGCGGTCCTGGTCGGACACCAGCGGGAAGGTCAGCCCGTCGCGTTCCCGGAACTTGGCCAGCTTCGCCGGCGTGTCCGGTGAGATACCCACCACCTGGTAGCCGGCGGCGCGCAACGAGTCCAGCGAGTCGCGGAAGTCGCACGCCTGCTTCGTGCAGCCCGGCGTCATCGCGGCCGGGTACGCGTACAGCACGACCTTCCCGCCGCGCAGCTCGGACAGCGCGAGCGTGTCACCGGTGTCGGTGGGCAGCGTGAAGTCGGGCGCCTGGTCCCCGGGGGACAGCCGTACCTGTTCGGTCAAGGTCTCTGCTCCTTGTGTCGTCGTCGAGTTGCCCGGCCCGGGCCCGCCGGACCCGTCGGGGCGGACCCGCACCGGACGGACCCGTGCCGTGCGGATCCAGCGGACCCACACCGTGGTGTCCCACGCCCGACGGGCCCGTACCGGTTCACATGGCGCCGTTGATGGCGTTCGTCAGCGCGGTCGCCGTCGGCTCCGTCTTCTTGTCGTCGACGAAGACGGTCGGCGTCTCGTGCACATCGTGCGCGGTGGCCTCGTTCGACACGTGCGTGACCCAGTCCGAGTACTTCTGCGAGGTGACGCAGTGCGCGTACGCGGGGTCGTCGATGCCGGCGGCCTTGCCGACCTGCACGAGCTGCTGGTTGGTCAGCCCCGGACTGTTCTCCGCCGGCTGTTTCTGGAAGATCTGCGTGGTGAAGTCGGGCAGCTTGCCGGCGTCGGCGGCGCACCCGGCCGCCGCGGCGGAGCGGGTCGAGTAGTCGGTGCCCGCCGAGAACCGGTTCAGGAAGTTCAGCGGGTGGTACACCAGCGAGATCTTCTGCGACTCGGTGAACTGCTGGAGCGGCCCGGCCGCCAACGACTCGAACTCCCGACAGTGCGGGCACATGTAGTCGAGGTAGATGTCGACGGTCACCGCACCGTGGCTGACCGGCACCCCCGGCGCGTTCCGGCTCGCGCCGGTGGGCAGCGCGTAGTGCCGGACGTTCGAGACGTCCCGCTGCGTCATGTAGATCGCTGCGGTGATCCCGCCGGCGACCAGTACGACCACCGCCACCAGCACCGACGTGAGGTTCACCCGACGACGACGCCGCAGCGCCGCCGCCTGCTGGCGGGCCCGCTGGCTCGCCTGCTTCTGCCGCTTGCGGCTACTCATCCTCGTCCTCGGCGGTGTCCTCGACGTCCGCCTCGGAGGAGTAGAACAGCAGGTTGTCCAGGGAGAACCGGGACCGCGACCACAGGATGACCAGCAGCGCGAGTACCAGGAAGCCCACGTCGCGCAGGATGTCCCAGCCGTAGTTGGTGGACTCGCCGGCGGCCAGGGCGCCGCCGCTGGAGAAGCAGCCGCAGTCGATACGCAGGCCCCGGGCCCACACCGAGATGATGCCGCCGATGTACACCACGAAGAGGACCGCGGAGATCGTGGCGGCCAGCCGGACGGCCAGGCCCACCAGCAGGGCCACGCCGATGAGCACCTCGATGATCGGCTGCGCCGAACCGATCATCACCGCCACCGCGTACGGGAAGAGCTTGTAGGCACCGACCGCCTGGACCGACGCGTCCAGGTCGGTGATCTTGGAGAGTCCGAAGATGAGCCAGATGGCCGCCAGACCCAGCCGGAGCACGAGTGCCGTCCAGCTGCCCGGCCCCGTACGGTCGAAGCCCCGCCAGTACGCAACGGACCGGGCCCTGGGCTCGGTCGCTTCCTCGATGAGCATGTCGTCGCCTGTTCCTCGTGTGCCCGAGTGACCGAACGGTCCGGATTCGTCGACCGGTGGCACCCTGGTAACGGTGGGTGGGGTGGTCTGACTAACTTGCCATAGCGGTTCGTACCGCGTCGACCAGGTCCGCCCTCGCCCGGGCCACCCGGGACCGGATCGTGCCCACCGGGACCCCTGTCACCTCGGCGGCCTCCGCGTACGAGAGGCCCAGCACCTGCGTCAACGCGAACGCGGTCCGGCGTCTGGTGTCCAGCCGGTCGAGCAGATCGCGGACGCCGAGGGTGACGGCCGGGTCGGTGGCGCCGACATGCCCGCCGTGCGGGCTGTGCTGGTTGCGCAGCAGCGCGTCCACCCGCCGCCGGCGGGTGACGGTGCGCAGGTGGTCCGCGCAGACCCGCCGCGCGATGCCCAGCAGCCAGGTGCGGGCCGTGGCGCGGGCCTGGAACGACGGGAGCGCGCGGAATGCCCGGAGATACGTCTCCTGGGTCAGGTCGTCGGCGTGCCGCCGGTCGACCAGCGCCGCGGCCAGCCGCCAGACGTCGAGCTGCGTGTTACGGATGAAGGCGGCCTGGGCGACCGGGTCGCCGGCACGGGCCGCCAGCGCCCACCGGGTCACCTCGTCGGTGATCTCGTTCCCGGGGCGCGCACCCACGTCGTCGTGCCACCGGTCCGCCGGAGCGGGTGCCCGGCGCGCGCCGTCACCCGCTCGGGCC
>JBAUUM010000052.1:0-1526 GCA_049582705.1 Actinocatenispora sp. | reverse complement strand
CCCCCGGGCCGCCGGCACCGGGCGCGGCACCGCAGGTGCTGCCGGCAGCATGCCGGCCTCGGCGAAGATGTCGATCGCCCGCCGGATGTCGGGGTCCATCCCCGCGTCGTCGCGCGCCTCGGGCGGACCCAGCAGCACGGCGACAACGCAGTCGGCGCAGCCGCGCCCTCGGTTGGTGCACCGATCGCAGTCGATGATCATTTCGACCTCCCTTGCGACACTGCCCCGGGCAAGCGCCGGTAGCGACCGGGACGCTACGCAGTGGGTACGACATTCACCCCGGCACGCCCCCAAGCACCCGCCACCCGTCGCCCACCCGGAGCGACCGTCGCGCACCGAGCGCACCGAGCGCACCGAGCGCACCGCCAGCATTTTTCCCCAGGTGCCCCGGAAACCAGGCGCCCTCAGGGCAAGGCTGGCACGGCCGCAGGGAGCGCCGCCTACGAAGTAGGTAGGCAAGCGACCGAGAACGCCGCCAGCGTTGTCCTGAGGGCGCCTGGTCAGGTGCGGGCGAGGCGGCGGAGGAGTGTGTGCGCCGACAGCGGGTAGGCGCCGTGCCGTCGTACGCCGTCGGCGACCTCGCGGTCGGAGGAGATGACGACCACGGCGCGGCCCGGGGGTTCGGCCCGGACGAGGCGGCGGATCAGTTCGTCCGCGATCTCGCCCTTGCGGCTGAACAGCACCCGGACGCCGCGGGGCGGGGTGACGCCGTGCACGGTCTCGGCACCGTCCCACACGCAGGTGACCTCGGCGCCGGACTGCGCGGCGAGGGCGGCGAGCGCGCCGACGAGCCGGTTGCGCTGCTGCTCCAGCGAGATGTCGGGGTAGCCGGTCTTGGTGACGTTGTAGCCGTCGACGACGAGGTGCGCCTTGGGCAGGGCGAGCAGCTGGTCGAGGCGGGCGGGGTCGTCGGAGGCGAGGGCACGTTCGGCGGCCCGCACTCCCCCGGCGCGGTCGGCGGTCTCGGCGACGAAGTCGGCGGGTACGCGTTCGGCGGGTTCCAGGGCGAGTTCCCGGGCCAGGCCGCGGGCGGCACCGCGGACGGTCTCGAGCAGCAGCCACACCCTGGCGTCGTCGAAGGCGCGGGACTCCTTGTCGGACGAGCGGGTCTCCGCGGCGGCGGCCTCGGCGTCCGCGAGGCGGGCGCGCAGCCGACGCAGTTCGGCCTCGTGGTCGCTGGCCGACCGGACCGCCCGGCCCTTCTCGGCGCTGAGGGTGTCGACGGCGCGCCGTTCCCGGCGCTGCGCGTCCCGCAGGTCCTTGTGTACGCCCCGCAGCTCGGTGCGCAGGGCGTCCATCTCGGCGCGCTGTTCGGCGAGGTCGGCGCGGAGCCGGCCGAGTTCGGCGGCGGCCGCGGCGCGGGCCTGTTAGGCCCGGTCGGCGCGCTGTTCGGCCTGTTTGATGCGGGCCTCGGCGGCGCCCTGGTCGGCCTCGCTGCGTACGGTTTCGCTGGCGTCGGTCACCAGGTCGAGCCAGTTGTCGGGCCGCAGCAGGTACGCGAGGGCGCCGACCTGGGCGGGGTCGAC
>JBAUUM010000051.1:0-11408 GCA_049582705.1 Actinocatenispora sp. | reverse complement strand
GGCCGCGCCGACTGTCCCGGCCGCGCCGACTGTCCCGGCCGCGACGCGCAGACAGCCCCGTGGGGTTGAGGAACCGTGCAAGGGCACAGTTCCTCAACCCCGATTCAGTACGCGGAGCCGGCATCCTCAGCTACGTGGGGCGCACCATGCCGCTCTCGCTCCGGCGTATCGGTCAGTGGTCGTTGAGGTAGTAGTGCGTGCTCTGGTGCTCGTAGTTCGGGCCCAACCAGATGGTGACACCGATATCGCTGCCTTCCGTGAGGTCGTAGACGCCGCCTTCCGGCGCACTGTGACCGGTGCAGCTTCCGTTCCCGTCCGAGGCGGTCATCGTGTAGCGCTCCACGTATTCACCGGCCGAGTTCCTGGCGGCGATCTTGACCCTGGGCGCGTAGCTGTCGCCTGCCGTGTCGCACAGGTAGACCATGTCGCCGTTTTCCTCGACGTAGACCGTGCCTCCGTGTGCGGAGTCGGTGGTGGTCCAGGTGTGGTCCCAGCTGCCACCCCCGGGAGGCGGCAGCGTGCCGGCCGACGCCGACGACGCGGTGGCGAGCGCCCCGGCGGCGGCGAGCAGAACGGTGGCGGCGACGGTCGCGATCTTGTTGCGCATGGTGTGCACCTCTCCTGTGTGCTCGGACCATCCGGGGGCTTTCGACGAACGTGGGGGCCCACCGGAAGTAGCTGCTGCCCAAGCTAGGGACAAAGGGGCCGCACACGCGGTTCCGGTTTGCACAGCGGGCGAAACGCCGGTGCGTTCCTGCCCGGTGTCGCCGGTCGGCGATGGCGGAGAGCCCAGGTTGGCACTTTCCCGCTTTGTACGAATCGCTACATCGCCCATAACGTAGAAACCGGGAAAATGCCCAGTGGGGCTCGTGTCGTCACGGCGACGTGGGCAGTCGGCCCCGGCTCAATGCCGCCGGGCCGGGCATACCGGTCGCCCGCCGGACCGGTAGTGAGATGTCGCTCCCTGAGCACGTACCCTGGGACGCCAGGCGCCGGTCGGACATGGGTTTCGGGTCGCCGACATGCGGCCCGTACCGGGTAGCGACACCGGCGCGCCAAGCTGTCTGGTGCGAGCTGTCAGGAGCGAGCGGTGACGATGCGTACGCCTTTGCCCCGGTTCAGTCGGCGTGGCCGGTTGGTGGTGGGGCTGCTGGTCGCACTGGTCGTGCTGATCACGGCGGGCAGTTGGACGGTCTCCACCTGGACGAACTGGTTGTGGTTCGACGAGGTCCACTACACCTCCGTCTTCGCCACCAACCTGCGCACCAAGCTGGTGCTGTTCTTTCTGTTCGGGCTGGTCGCCGCGGCCTGGATGGGCCTCAACCTGGCCCTGGCGTACCGGCTGCGGCCCAGGATCCGGCCCGACTCGCCCGAGCAGCAGAACCTCGACCGGTACCGGATGGCCGTCACGCCGCGGCTGCGGCTCGCGATCGGCGGGCTCGCCGCGCTCACCGGCCTGATCGCCGGCCTGTCCGCGCAGGGGCACTGGGCGCAGTGGCTGCTGTACTCCAACGCGCAGACCTTCGGCGTCAAGGACCCGCAGTTCCACACCGACGTCGGCTACTACGTGTTCAACTACCCGTTCTACCGCTACCTGGTGGGCGTCGGGTTCACGCTCGTGTTCGTCGCGCTGCTGGCGGCGCTGCTGACCCACTGGCTGTACGGCGGGGTGCGGCTGTCCGGTCGCGGTGACCGGATCACCGCCGCCGCGCGGCTGCACCTGTCGATCCTGGTGGCGCTGTTCGTGGCGGTCAAGGCGGTGGCGTACTTCCTGGACCAGCGCGGCCTGCTGCTCGGCCACAACAACACCACTGGCCTCGACGGCGCCGGGTACACGGCGGTCAACGCGCTGCTGCCGGCGAAGGAGATCCTGGCCTGGATCGCCATCGTGGTGGCGGTCGCGGTGCTGATCTTCTCCAACGGCGTGATGCGGAACCTGATCTGGCCGGGGGTGTCGCTGGGCCTGCTGGCGATCTCCGCTGTCACCATCGGCGGCATCTACCCCGGCATGGTCTCCACCTTCACCGTGAAGCCGAACATCCCGGCGAAGGAGGCCCCGTACATCGCGGAGAGCATCAAGGCGACCCGCGCGGCGTACGGGATCAAGGATGTCAAGAGCTCCGTGTACCAGGCCAGCAACACCACGCCCGGCAAGTCGCTGCAGGACGACACGAACACGCTGCCCAACGTCCGGCTGCTGGACCCGGCGCGGCTGTCCGAGACGTTCACCCAGCTGCAGCGGGCGCGCGGCTTCTACGACTTCGGTTCGAAGCTGAACGTGGACCGCTACACCGTCGACGACCGGACCCAGGACTACATCGTCGGCGTGCGGCAGCTCGACTCGTCCCGGCTGGCCGACAACCAGACCAAGTGGCAGAACCGGCACGCCGTCTTCACCCACGGGTACGGCTTCGTGGCCGCGCCCGCCGACACGACCTGCCGGGACGGCCAGCCGTCGTTCGTGGTGGGTTCGCTGGACGACAGCACCACGTCGCCGAGCCAGCAGGGCGACTGCTACTCCGGCCCGGACAAGATCAAGGTCAAGCAGCCGCGCATCTACTACAGCGACCGGATGACCGACTTCTCCATCGTCGGCAAGGAATCCGGCGGGAACCGCGAGTACGACCGGCCCGGCTCGGGCGCCACCAACGCCCCGGAGCTGAAGAACACGTACGCCGGCTCCGGTGGCGTACCGGTCGGCTCGTTCGGTCGACGGCTGCTCTACTCCATGTACTTCAAGGACAGCAACTTCCTGCTGGCCAGCGACTACTTCAACGCCAAGTCGAAGCTGCTGTACGTGCGGAACCCGCGGGACCGGGTGCAGAAGGTCGCGCCGTTCCTGACCGTGGACGGGGACCCGTACCCGGCGGTGGTCGGCGGGCACGTGAAGTGGATCCTCGACTGCTACACGACGTCGCCGAACTACCCGTACTCGCAGAAGACCGACCTGCAGTCGGCGACCAGCGACTCGCTCACCGGGGCCGGCACCGCGCCGCAGGACCGGCGGGACATCAACTACATCCGCAACTCGGTCAAGGCCACAGTGGACGCCTACAGCGGCAAGGTGACGCTGTACAACTTCGACCCGAGCGACCCGATGCTGAAGGCCTGGAACGCCGCCTACGGCAACATCGTGAAGCCGCACAGCGAGATCCCGCCGGCGCTGGCCGAGCACTTCCGTTACCCGGAGGACCTGTTCAAGGTGCAGCGGGACACGCTCACCAAGTTCCACGTGACCAACCCGCAGGCGTTCAACAGCCAGGACAACTTCTGGGAGGTACCGCAGGACCCGACCACGTCCGGCGCCCAGAAGCAGCCGCCGTACTACGTGGTCGCCCAGTTCCCGGGCCAGACCGCGCCGACGTTCCAGCTCACCGCGTCGCTGACGCCACGGAACCAGAACAACCTGTCGTCGATGATGTCCGCCTCGTACGACAAGCAGGGCCGTCCGGTGCTCTCGCTCGACGAGGTGCCCGGCAACTCGAACCTGGGGCCGAACCAGGTCCAGCCCAAACTGAGAAACCAGGAGGGCATCCGCAACGACCTGAGCCTCGGCGACTCCAGCACGTCCGAACTGGACTACGGCAACCTGCTCACGCTGCCGGTCGCCGGTGGTCTGCTGTACGTGGAGCCGGTGTACATCAAGGACAAGAACCTGGCGTACCCGTTGCTCAAGACGGTTCTCGTCGCGTACGGCAGTGAGGTCGGCTACGGCGACAACCTCCAGGAGGCGGTGGGCCGCATGGTGGCGGCCGGCCAGGGCACCGCGCCGCCCGACGACACGGGCGGACCGGACGACTCGGGCAGTACCGGTAGTACGGGCAGTACCGGCTCGACCGACGTGGCCGCCGCCGTGCGGAACATCCAGAGGGCGCTCGCGGACCTGAGCAAGGCCCGCAAGGACGACGACTACGCCGCCGAGGGCAGGGCGCTCAAGGATCTGGACACCGCGACGAAGCAGTACCAGCAGGCGCAGAAGGCCGAGGGCAAGGCGTCGCCTTCGCCCAAGCCGTCACCATCTGGCCGCTGACCTGCGGGTCCGGCTCGATGTCCGTCGAGCCGGACCCCGGTTTTGATCCGCCCGGACGCCCTTGTAGTATTTGTTTCACCGCCGCGGGGTGGAGCAGCTCGGTAGCTCGCTGGGCTCATAACCCAGAGGTCGCAGGTTCAAATCCTGCCCCCGCTACGAAGGAGAACGGCCCTCCAGGGATCACCTGGAGGGCCGTTTTCATGCCCGATGCCAACCCGTCCGTCGACGGAGGTTCCGGCGGCAGGTCCGGCGGGTCTCTCGGACGGCATGATCGCTCTCGCGATGGTGTGCTGCGTCACGTTGGCGAGCAGAAGGCCCCACCGGATCCCGGTGGGGCCTTCTGAGCATTTGAAGTCAGGCGCTCCCGCCCGCCATCGCGTTGCCGCCGTCATGACGGGTCGGTCCGTACGGTGGAGCCATGACACCGACACCCGATCTGCCGGCCGAGCCGGAGGACAACCTCGACGACTACGTCGGTCAGGACGCCGAGGGCGCGGAGCGTCTCGCGGGGGAGCGCGGCTGGTTCACCGTCCGGTCCCTGCCGCCCGGCGCGATGGTGACCATGGAGTACCGGGTGGGGCGGTTGAACTTCGAGGTGACGGATGGGCGGGTGGCCCGCGCCTGGAAGGGGTGACGGGGCGCGCTGCGGTCGACACGGTCGCGTCCGTCGGCGGAGGGCGCGGTTCGGATCAGGTCGCGGCTCGCCGCAGCGTGAACCAGAAGGTCGGCACGTCGTTCGTCCCGGGCGTGACGTCGAGCAGGTCCCAGCCGGCGAAACGGGCGCGTAGCTCGTCGGCGGTGACGCCGGCGAACGTGTCGGCGAACGCCTCGGGACCGTAGCCGAACATCAGCAGCCGCGCGTCGGGCGCGGCGCGACGGGTGAGTCCGGCGGCGTAGGCGTCGCGGCGATGCGGCGGGATCCCGCAGTAGCAACTGAGGTCGAAGAACAGCTCGTACGGCCCGGGTGCGTCCACCTCGTCGAGCCGGGTGGCGTCTCCGTGCAACAGCCGGATGGCGAGCCCCGCCTCCTCGGCCTTCCGTCGGGCCTGCGCGACCGCGCTGTCGACCAGGTCGACGCCCACGACCTGCCAGCCGTGCCGGGCGAGGTACGTGGCGTTGGTCCCGGTGCCGCAGCCCAGTTCCAGCGCGCGTCCGGGAGCCAACGGGTCGCGCCCCTCGATCAGGGCCACCAGCTCGGGCGGCGTGACGCCGGTGTCCCAGGGCGGTGCGCCGGCGCCGTAGTAGCGCTCCAGCTCGCTCAGGACGGCCGCTTCCTGGCTGCGCTCCGCCTCCCGTACCGCGCGCGGTGCCGTGTCCTCGGTGGCCATGACACTCTCCAATCTATTCAGAGTCCAACTCTAGTGGCTAACTCTAGATGTACTCTCAGGCCATGGCAGTCGTCAAGCGGCCGGACAAGCGCGCCGAACGGTCACGTCAGACCCGGGGCAGGATCATCGACGCGGCGCGGGAGCTGTTCGTCGAGCAGGGCTACGGGGCGACGAACCTGCAGGACGTCGCCGACCGTGCGGGCGTTGCGGTGCAGACGATCTACTTCGTCTTCCGCAACAAGCGCACCCTGTTCAAGGACGTCGTCGACACCACGATCGCCGGTGACACCGAGCCGGTGGCTACCATGGACCGCGCCTGGTTCCGCGACGCCTGCGCGGCGCCCACCGCGGCCGACCAGCTCCGCGCCCACATCCACGGCACCCGGCAGATCCTGGACCGGGTCGCCCGGATCACCCCGTTGATCGCGGCGGCCTCCGCCACCGACCCCGAGATCGCCGCCCAGTGGCCGGACGAGCAGAACCCGCGCTTCACCGTCCAGCACGCGGCGGCCGAGGCGCTCGTCGCCAAGCCCGACGCCCGCGCCGGCCTGACCGTGGAGACCGCCGCGGACCTGCTCTTCGGCCTGCTCAGCCCCCAGCTGTACCTGGTCTTCGTCCAGGAGCGCGGCTGGACGCCCGAGACCTGGGAGCGCCGGGTGCACGCCATGCTGAGCACGCAGCTGTGCGCCGCGCCGTGACGGGCCGAGCGGGCCCTCGCAAGGGACGCCGACAATTCTCTGGTCGGCGGGCGCCGCATCGCGGATGATGGTGGCCCATGCCACGACTCCGACGGGTACCCGGTACGCCAGGGCCACCGCCGGAGGTGCGGGAGTCTCCCGCGGTCACAACGGATTGGGAAGCCGCCATGGACGTGGCAGGTCGCCGGGAGCTCGCCCGCCGGGCGCTCGACGGCTACGTGAGCGGCCCGGACGCCCCGACCCGGGCCACGGCCCGCGCCCTGGCGAAGGTGCACGACGCGGCGGCCCTCGTACTCGTCGAGGGCATCAGCGACCAGATCGCGCTGGACACGGCCGCCGTTGGTCGCGGCCGGGATCTCGACGCGGAACGCATCGTGATCGTGCCGATCGGTGGTGCGCACGCGATCAGCCGCTTCCTCACGAGCCTGGGTCCGACGGTCACCCGGGTACGGCTCGCCGGCCTGTGCGACGTCCGTGAGCAGGACCTGTTCCGGCGCGGGCTGGCCGCGGTGACCTCCGGCGGCGCATCCCGTGCCGACGGGGACCGCCCCGGGTTGTACGTCTGCGTCGACGACCTGGAGGACGAGCTGATCCGGGCGGTGGGCGCCGCCGGCGTCGAGGCGCTCTTCGACTCGCAGGGCGACCTCGGGTCGTTCCGCTCGTTGCAGAGCCAGCCGGCCTGGCGCGGTCGTGAGCCCGAGGCGCAGATGCGACGGTTCCTGGGCAGCGGCGCGCGCCGCAAGCTGCGGTACGCGCGGCTGCTCGTCGAGGCGGCGGTCGACCGGGGTGTCCTGCCCCAACCGCTCGACGCGCTGCTCACCGACGTCTGACCCCCTGCACCACCGGGAGGACGGCCCGCGATCCGCGGTGGCGCACTCGGGTCGGCGGGATCAGTAGATGATGTCGACCAGGATCGTGTACGTGCTGCCGCTGCTGCTCACTTCCAGCGAGACGCTGTGCGGTGCGAAGCCGTTGACCGACACGAACTGGGGGCCGTTCGGGTTGGTGAAGTCACGGGTGGTCTGCTCCACGGTCGGCGGGTTGTCGCCGCCGAACTCGTCCAGCCACTTCGTGGTCGCCTGCACCGGGTCGTAGCTGTCGGTCCTGGTGGCGGTCAGCGTCGCGACCAGGTGGCCGGGCGAGCGCATGTCCGGCTCGCCGTGCTGGTCGAAGCCCTTCGGCTTGCCGACCTTGGCGTACAGGGCCTTGGTGTCGGACGTGGTGCTGGCGTGGTCGACCACGTGGGTCGACACGATGATGACCGCGATCAGCGGTAGGAGCACCGCGGCGACCAGCCCGAGGTACAGCGGCAACCGGGAGCGGCGGCGCCGCGCGGGGGCCGGTGGCGGGTACGGCGCCGGATAGCCGGGCTGCGGCCCTCCGTACGGCGGGCCACCCGGAAAGCCGGGTTGCGCCTCGGGATACCCCTGGCCACCGGGGAAGCCGGGCTGCGACCCCACATACGGCGGACCACCCGGGAAGCCGGGTTGCGGCTCCTGATATGCCTGGCCGCCCGGGAAGCCGTGCTGCGGCCCGGGGTAGGTCTGGTCGTCCGGAAACCCGGACAGCGGCCCGGGGAAGGGCGGGGCGTCGGGATGTCCGGGCGGCGGCCCGCCGTACGACTGGCCGTACGGGGCCGGCTGACCGTACCCGCCACCGTCGGGCGTTTTTGGACCGTACCCGCTCATCGCTCTCCCGCCGGTCATGGCTCGGCTGGCGTCGTCGCCATCCCCGCCTGTCGCCATGCTGCCACGGGCCTGCCACCCGCCGACCTCACGCCGGTGGGCGGTCGTCACCCTTCCCAGGCGTCGACGCGTCGTCGTACTCGGGACGGTCGGTGCGCGGGTCTCGCTGATGTCTCGGTCCGGTCGCCGTACTGGCCCCGGCATCCGGATCGGCACAGACTGGCGTGAGCACGAGCGGGGGAGGGCGCCGGTGACACGAGAAGCGTTGCCGCAGGGCGGGAAGACGGCCGATCTGAACGGCCCACCGGACCCGGCGGTCGTGCCGCCGCAGGACGGCCCGACCGACCGGGGACTCGCGGCCGGATCGGTCTGGTCGAGCGGGCCCTTCGAGGTACTGGCACTGCTGGACGCCTCGGGGCCGTTCTTCCTCGACCGGCAGGGCGCGTTCCCCGCGGCGACACCGGCGGCGTGGGAACGGGCCAGGGCGCTCGATCCCGGCGCGTTCGGCCCGGACCTGGGGTGGGACCTGGACTTCCGTTGCTTCGCGGTCCTCGGGCCGGGCGGGCACACCATGATCGTGGACACCGGTGTCGGCCCGGCGGACGGTCCCGCCGCGGCGTGGGCGCCGGTGCCGGGGCGGCTTCCCGAGCGGCTGGCCGCGGCGGGCATCAACCCGCCGGACGTCGACACGGTACTGCTGACCCATCTGCACCAGGACCACATCGGCTGGTCCGTCGGTGCGGACGGCGCTCCGCTGTTCCGCAACGCCCGGTACGTCGTGCAGCGCGCCGAGACCGCCGCCCTCGCGGACGGGGACACCACCCTGGAGCACACCGTGACGCCGTTGCGCGCGGCCGGGCAGCTCGACGAGATCGACGGCTCGACGGTACTGGCGGGCGGCGCGGGCGGCCGGATCCGGGCGATGGCCACGCCGGGGCACACCCCCGGCCACCAGTCCGTACTGGTGGACAGCGGCGCGGGCCAGCTCATCGTCACCGGCGACGTCCTGGTGCACGCCGTGCAGCTGACCGACCCCGAGGTGGCGTACCACTTCGAGGCCGACCCCGACCTGGCCCGCGCCACCCGTCAGGTACTCCTGGCGGAGGCGGCACGTACCCGGGCCGTACTGGCGACCCCGCACCTGCGCCGACCGTTCGTCGACGTGCCGGGACGTACGACGTGACGTGACCCGCGCACCGCCGAGTCCCGTGTGGACGGTCAGGGTCGTCCGTCGTCGCCCGCCACCCAGGCGGTGACCCGGCCGGCGATCGCGCGGGAATCCCGGCCACCCGTACAGCTCGCGGTACGGGTACAGCGGTGCGAATACAGTGGCGCCGTGACGATCCAACGCCCCCTCGACTCCGAGGAACTGGTCAGCACCGGCGGCGAGCGTGCGGTGCTGGAGGCGTTCCTCGACTCGTACCGTGCGGTGCTCACCGGCAAGCTCCGCGGGCTCTCCGAGGACGATGCCCGGCGACGCCTGGTGCCGTCGCGGACCACGCTGCTCGGGCTGGTCGGTCATGCCGCCGCGGTGGAACGCAACTGGTTCCAGCACTACCTGGGCCAGCGGCCACGGGACGAGATCGTGGGCAACGCGACCGGCGACGCGGCCAGCTGGGAGGTCGGTCCCGACGAGACGGTCGCCGACGTGGTGGCCGAGTACGCCGCGGTGTGCGTGACCTCGCGGCGGATCGCGGCCGGGCTCGCCCTCGACGACACCGTGCCGCACGACAGGCTGGGGCGGGTGTCGCTGCGCTACGTCTACGTGCACATGATCCGTGAGCTGGCGCGGCACTCGGGGCACGCCGACATCCTGCGGGAACAGATCGACGGGGCGACCGGGGACTGAGCCGTCACCCGTCCGCGGCGCCGACCGTCCGGCCGGGGCCGACCGCCACGCCGTCAGGGGTCCGGCCCATCCGGTGCAGCAGCCGGTCCTGACGTGACGCGTGGTCGACCGGTACTCCGCGCGGCGCGGCGAAGAAGCGGTGGCTGGTCGCGGCCGAGACGGGCGTCTCCGCCAGCCCGGCATAGATTTCGTCCAGGTGCCCGTCGACCCAGTCGACCAGGCCGGCGTCGAGCCGGTCGTCGAGGCCGAGGGCGACGGCGAGGTCCCAGGTGTGGACGACGCTGTCGGTGGTGCGTACGGCGAGCGCCTGCCGTCCGCTGACCGCACCCAACGGGTAGTCGAGCGTCCGGTCCAGGGCGCCGGGTTCGCGGAACGCCGCGGCGCACCGGCGCACGGACCGCCGGTACGCGTCGGTGGGGTCCGCGCCGAGCGCGTCGGCGTCCCGGAGCCGGAGGAACTCGTCGGCGCTGCCGCCCCGCACCAGGCGCAGGTAGCCGAGGTTGCCCCGGGCCATGTGGTTGACCAGCTGCCGCACCGTCCACTCGGTACAGGGTGTCGGCGCGTTCCACTGGTCGGCGCGCACGCAGCGCAGCCGCCGCTCGAACTCGGCGCTGGCAAGCGTGTACCGGTCGAGAAGCGGATCCGTGGGCGTTGCCATGGGCGCAGCCTGCCAGCGGGGCACGGCCGGTGCTGGCGGCTTTCGGACGCCGCGGCCGGACGGCACGGGATTCTGTGCCAACCTGCGGTGCAAACCAGGGCAAGCCTGGCCTTCGCCGCGACTCGGTGGTACTGGTAATGGCAGCGTTCGGCATGATCCGTCGACGCCACCAGGACGCCCGTCGACGCCGGGAAGGGTTCGACCACGTGAAGAGGCGCACCAGTCCGCCGTCCCCGTTCACGCAGATGTCCCGCACGCACGCGATTCCCGGGCCGAAGGCCCGCCGGCGGACGACCTCCGGGCAGGTGACCTCCACGCCGAAGACCCGCATGCCGAAGACCCGCGCGCGGACGAGCCTCGGGGCGAGGACCCCCGGGCGGACAACCTCCGGGCGGACAACCTCCGGGCGGACGACCCGCGCGGCGACGACCCTGACGGCGCTGTGTCTCCTGCTGGCCCCGGTGCTGGCCGGGTGCGGCGAGGCGGGTGCCGACGGCGCCGTGTCCGACCGGCCGGCGGCCACCACGGTCGCCACGCTGCGGCCATGGGCGTCCGGCGGCGATCTCGCGCACGGCCTGCGGGCGACCGGCGGGCCGGAACGCGGCGGTTCCTGCTGGACGTCCTCCGAGGTCACCGGGCGCGCGGATGCGTTCCGGTGCGCGATCGGCAACACCATCCTCGACCCCTGTCTGTCCGACCCGCACGCGGGCACGCCCGCCCGGGTGGCGTGCCCGGTCTCGCCGACGCGGATGCGGGTCGTCCTGCTGACCGAGGCGTTGCCGGCGCCGACGGGCACCGCGCGCAAGGCCGGAGACTGGCTCTTCCTGCTCCTCGGCGGGGACCAGTGCGTCCGCCGTACCGGGGCGGGTCCCGCTCCGCGCGGCGATCTGCCGCTCACCATGACCTGCCGCAGCGGCGCGCTGATCTGGGGCGAACCCGACACCGGTCGGCGGGTGTGGACCGTACGGTCGTCGAAGACCGAACACGGCGCGCTGTCGGTACGGCAGGTCGCGGCCGCCTACCGCTAGGGCCGGCGCGCCGAGCGAGGCGCGGTCGGCACGCGGGAGCGGACCCGGGACCGGCTGGCGAGGCGGTTCTGGTCACTGGCCCAGGAACTGCTGCGGTGCGGTGCGGGGCGGTCCGCCCGGCGGGAGTGGGGC
>JBAUUM010000050.1:0-2637 GCA_049582705.1 Actinocatenispora sp. | reverse complement strand
GGCCCGGACGGCGGAGCCGTCCGGGCCGGATGTGTCAGGTGTCGCGGTGGGTCAGGAGAGCCGCTTCGCCAACCGGTCGGCCACCGAGTCCATGAACTCGTCGGTGGTCTGCCAGGGGGCGTCCTTGCCGATCAGCAGCGCCAGGTCCTTGGTCATCAGACCGGCCTCGACCGTGTCCACGCAGGCCGCCTCGACCTCGTGCGCGAACTTCTCCAGCGCGGGGGTGCCGTCGAGCTTGCCCCGATGCTCCAGGCCACGGCTCCAGGCGAAGATCGACGCCACGGGGTTCGTGGAGGTCTTCTCGCCCTTCTGCCAGCGCCGGAAGTGCCGGGTCACGGTGCCGTGCGCGGCCTCGGCCTCGACCGTGCGGCCGTCCGGGGTCATCAGCACCGAGGTCATCAGGCCGAGCGAACCGAAGCCCTGCGCCACGACGTCGGACTGCACGTCACCGTCGTAGTTCTTGCAGGCCCACACGTAGCCGCCGTCGCCCTTGATGGCCTGGGCCACCATGTCGTCGATCAGCCGGTGCTCGTACCAGATGCCCGCCGCGTCGAAGTCGGCCTTGAACTCGGCCTCGAAGATCTCGGCGAAGATGTCCTTGAACCGGCCGTCGTACGCCTTGAGGATCGTGTTCTTCGTCGACAGGTAGACCGGGTAACCGCGCTCCAGGCCGTACCGGAAGGAGGCCCGCGCGAAGTCACGGATCGAATCGTCGAAGTTGTACATGCCGACCGCGACGCCGCCGCCGGGGAAGTCGGCGACGTTGAACTCCATCGGCGAACCGTCGGTCGGGGTGAACGTGACGGTCAGCTTGCCGGGGCCGGGCGTGACGAAGTCGGTGGCCTTGTACTGGTCGCCGTGCGCGTGCCGGCCGATCACGATCGGCTTGGTCCACCCCGGCACGTAGCGCGGGATGTTGGACATCACGATGGGCTCGCGGAAGATCACGCCGCCCAGGATGTTGCGGATGGTGCCGTTCGGGGAACGCCACATCTTCTTCAGGCCGAACTCTTCGACCCGCGCCTCGTCGGGGGTGATGGTGGCGCACTTGACGCCGACGCCGTGCCTCTTGATGGCGTTCGCCGCGTCAATCGTCACCTGGTCGTCGGTGGCGTCGCGGCTCTCGATGCCCAGGTCGTAGTACTCGAGATCCACATCGAGGTACGGCAGGATCAGCTGGTCCTTGATCTGCTTCCAGATGATCCTGGTCATCTCGTCGCCGTCGAGCTCGACGACCGGGTTGGCTACCTTGATCTTGGCCATCGGCCGCGCTCTCCTCTCACAGTAATAACAGTACGAGCGTACTGGGCGCCGCGCGCCCCGAACAGCCCCGGGTGCCCGGCCTCATAGCACCCGTTACCACTTCTTCGCCTGCGACGTCGCCGACCGGCGTCACAACACGGCACATCACGCCGAGTCGGCACTGACGGTGTTCATGACATCGCGCTGCGCAGTGGTGCCCCGGCGGTGGTCAACCGGGGTGGACAACGACGAAGTCGCCCATGGGCACGCCTCCCCTGCTACCCGAGCGCGGCAGCCCGCTCGGCCGCCTCGACGACGTTGGTCAGCAGCATGGCCCGGGTCATCGGGCCGATGCCGCCCGGCACGGGCGCCAGGTGCCCCGCCACGTCCCGTACGTCCGGGTGCACGTCACCGGCCAGCTTCGCCTTGCCGCTCGCGGTGGTGCCCACCCGGGTGATGCCCACGTCGACCACGGTCGCGCCCGCCCGCACCATGTCCGCGGTGATCAGATGCGGCTTGCCGGCCGCCGCCACCACGATGTCGGCGTTGCGGGTGTGCGCGGCCAGGTCCCGGGTGCCGGTGTGGCAGAGGGTCACGGTGGCGTTCTCGCTGCGCCGGGTCAACAGCAGCCCGAGCGGACGCCCCACCGTGGTGCCGCGGCCGATCACCGTGACCTCCGCGCCGCGCAGCGGAATCTCGTACCGGCGGAGCAGCTCGACGATGCCGCGCGGGGTGCAGGGCAGCGCGCCGTCCTCACCCAGTACCAACCGGCCCAGGTTGATCGGGTGCAGCCCGTCGGCGTCCTTCACCGGGTCGATGCGCTCCAGGATCGACTGGGTGTCGATCTGCTCCGGCAGCGGCAGCTGCACGATGTAGCCGGTGCACGCCGGGTCGTCGTTCAGCTCGTCGACCGCGGCCTCCACCTCGGCCTGGGTGGCGCTGGCCGGCAGGTCACGGCGCAGCGAGGTGATGCCCAGTTCGGCGCAGTCACGATGCTTGCCCGCCACGTACGTGTGCGAACCGGGGTCGTCACCGACCAGTACGGTGCCCAGCCCTGGCGTCGCGCCCCGGTCGACGAGCGCCTTCACCCGGCTGCGCAGTTCGTCCTTGATCGCCGCCGCGGTGGCCTTGCCGTCCAGGATCGTCGCGGTCATGAGGCGTCCTCTCGAAGTGGCGTCGCGAGCGGCCGGTGGACGGCCCCACATCCGGCGACGCCGGGCCCCGTCCGGCGAACGGCACCGGCGGGAAGGGCCGCCGGCACCCCTTCACGCGTCGAGTCTTTCACGGCCGGACGCCGGCCAGGCAGGGCGGGTCGGACGGGTGCCGTGGGCCATGTCGCCAGCCCCGGCGGGCCCCCCGGCACCCCTTCGGCGGCGGCCGGCGGCCACCCGGACC
>JBAUUM010000049.1:0-7842 GCA_049582705.1 Actinocatenispora sp. | reverse complement strand
CGGAAAAAACGGGAAAATGCCAAGCGGTGTGGCGGGGAACTGCCAAGCGCCCGGTCGGAGGGGTGAGTCGGCAGGTGGCGAGCCGAGATTGGCCGGGCCGGTGCCCCGACGGGTCGGCGGGGCACCGGGCTCGGGTCAGAGTGTCGGGTAGAGCGGGTGCTTGCCGGCGAGGGCGCTGACCCGTTCGCGCAGGCTGGCGGCGCGCGCGTCGTCGAAGCCGGGCAGCAGCGCGCCGGCGATCACGTCGGCGACCTCGACGAACGCGTCGGTGTCGAAGCCGCGGGTGGCCAGCGCCGGGGTGCCGATCCGGAGGCCCGAGGTCACCATCGGCGGCCGGGGGTCGAACGGTACGGCGTTGCGGTTGACGGTGATGCCCAGGTCGTGCAGCCGGTCCTCGGCCTGGCGGCCGTCGAGTTCCGAGTCCCGCAGGTCGACGAGGACGAGGTGTACGTCGGTGCCGCCGGTCAGCACTCGGACCCCGGCGGCGGCCAGCTCCGGCTGGTTGAGCCGTTCGGCCAGGATCGCGGCACCGGCGAGGGTACGGCGCTGCCGGTCGGCGAACTCCTCGGAGGCCGCGACCTTGAACGACACCGCCTTGGCCGCGATGACGTGCTCCAGCGGTCCGCCCTGCTGGCCGGGGAACACCGCAGAGTTGATCTTCTTGGCCAGCTCGGGCGTGTTGGTGAGGATGACGCCACCGCGGGGCCCACCGAGCGTCTTGTGCGTGGTGGTCGTGACGATGTCCGCGTACGGCACGGGGCTGGGGTGCAGGCCGGCGGCGACCAGGCCGGCGAAGTGCGCCATGTCGACCAGCAACAGGGCACCGACCTCGTCGGCGATCGACCGGAACTCGGCGAAGTCGAGGTGCCGCGGGTACGCCGACCAGCCGGCGACGATCATCTTCGGCCGGTGTTCGACGGCCAGTGCGCGAACCTCGGCCATGTCGATGCGGTGGTCGGACTCGCTGACGTGGTAGGCGACCACGTTGTACAGCTTGCCGGAGAAGTTGATCCGCATGCCGTGGGTGAGGTGACCGCCGTGCGCGAGGTCGAGGCCGAGGATCGTGTCACCGGGGGTGAGCGTGGCGAACATGGCGGCGGCGTTGGCCTGCGCGCCCGAGTGCGGCTGCACGTTGGCGTAGCCGGCGTCGAACAGCGCCTTGATCCGTTCGATGGCGAGCCGTTCGATCACGTCGACGTGTTCGCAGCCGCCGTAGTAGCGGCGGCCCGGATAGCCCTCGGCGTACTTGTTGGTCAGCACGGTGCCCTGCGCGGCGAGCACCGCGACCGGGGCGAAGTTCTCCGAGGCGATCATCTCCAGCGTCGACTGCTGGCGGTGCAGCTCGGCGTCGATGGCCGCCGCGACCTCCGGGTCGGTATCGGCCAGGGAACGGTTCAGCAGGTCGGTCATGTCCTCATCCTCTATGGCATCGGTGCGCCGACGGGCGTCGGGGGTCCGTGCGTCCCGGCATCCGACTGCCCGCCCGCGACGACCCCGGGCCAGGCTGGTCCGGCCCGGTCGCGGACGGACCGGCCGCGGCTCGGGCCCTCGGGATCAGACCTCGTCGGCGTCGAGTTCGTAGCCGGGTGGCTCACTCCCGGTCAGGGAGCGCCAGGTCGCCGCCGCGCTGCGGGCGGCCACCAGCTCCGCGGCGGCCAGTGCCACGCCGGAGAGCGCTGCCCAGACGAGGGTCTCGCCCCAACCGGAGGTGTGGTCGCTGCCGGTCTCGGGTGGTTCCTCGTGCCGGACCGCGCGCCAGCCGGCGGCCACCGCTTTGCGTGCCGCGAAACCCAACGGCACGGCAAATGCCAGTGCTGTCAGTTTCCATCCCAGCTTGTTCATGGCGGCCACGGTCCGCCTCACCCCCTCGCGCGTCGGGCATTCCCAGCCGCACGGCGCCCACGGCGCTCGTGGCGGCCACGGGGCACACCGGCCTGCGGGCCGCCGTGCCGGCGGGAGTCTCGGTGTGCATCATGCCCGTTCCGGGTACTACCGGCCTGTGGCGTGGTGCCCACCGGGCACTCCCAGTGTGCATCGTGCCACGCTCCAGCGGTCCCGTGCGAGGTGGGCGCCGGTGTGGCGGTCCTCCGGTGCCTCCGCCCGGTCGAACGACGACCGTCAAGACTCCGCATCACGGGTCCGCCACGCTAGCCTGGGATGGTGGACCCCTCTCGTGCCGGGAGGTCGGGTCAGTTGGTGGACTGGCGAGCTGCGCAGGGCGACCCGTTGCGGGGGATCGCCCTGTTCGCCGGCCTCGAACCACGCACCCGGCGGCGGTTGGCGGCGACCGCGATCGCCCGGACCTACCGCGAGGGCGACGTGCTGTTCTCCGAGGGCGATCCCGGCGACGCGCTGATCGTGCTGCGCACCGGCGCCGTGGCCGTCTTCCGGTGCGGCCCGTCCGGTGACCGTGCCGTGCTGACGCTCGTCCGGGCACCGGGCGTACTCGGCGAGGTGGCCCTCCTGGACGGCGCTCCCCGGTCCGCGTCGGTGGAGGCGGTGGCGCCGACCGAGGCGCTGGCCCTGTCCCGCCCCGCCTTCCTGGAACTGGTGCACACCGACCACCGCCTGCTCGACGAGGTGTTCGGCGCGTTGGGCGGCATGGTCCGCCGGCTCACCGAGCAGAAGACCGACTACATCTTCCTGGACCTGCCGGGCCGCGTCGCCAAGACGCTGGTCCGGCTCCTCGACATCGACGACGCCGACGACACGGTCAACCTCAGCCAGAGCCGGGTCGCCGAGCTGGTGGGTGGCTCGCGGCAGAGCGTCAACCAGGTCATCCGTACCTTCGCGCACCGTGGCTGGCTCCGCACCGAGGGCCGGTGCATCGTGCTCACCGACCTGGCGGCCCTGCGGCACCGCGCCGGCCTGGGCGGCGACTGACCCCGCGCTCGTCCGGCCCTCGGTTCCGGTACGCGTCACTCCCGCAGTACGCACCGGCTCGTCCTCGCCGCTGTGGCCAGCGCCTGGGTACTGCTGTGCAGCGACACGCCGAATGGATCGGCGAGTCGCTGCACAGTTGTGCGGTGCGGTGCGGTGCGGTGCGGTGCGGTGTGGCGCGGGACGGGGCGGGGCGAGTCAGGCCAGGGGGCCGACGGCGGACTCGATCTCGGCGCGCAGCTCGGTTCCGACGATCAACGCCCGGGTCTGCTCCAGGATCGGCGCCAGGTAGGTGTCCGGTCCCGGCTCGCCGGCGAACTCGGCCACCCGGCGTACCGCGATCACGCCCGCCGGGCCGGGCCGCAGCGGCCGGCGGAGCTGCAGCCCGCGGGCGGCGGCCAGCAGCTCGACGCAGAGCAGGTGCGACAGGTTGGTCAGTACGGTGCGCAGCTTCAGCGCCGCCGACCAGCCCATCGAGACGTGGTCCTCCTGCATGCCGGAGGTCGGTACCGAGTCGGTCGAGGCCGGTACGGACAGCCGCCGGTTCTCCGCGACGATGCCCGCCGCCGTGTACTGCGCGATCATCAGCCCGGAGTTGACCCCCGGGTCGGGGGAGAGGAACGCGGGCAGGTCGCGGGACCGGCAGACGTCCAGCATCCGGTCCACCCGGCGTTCGGAGATCGAACCCACCTCGGCCGAGGCGATGGCCAGGTAGTCGGCGGCGAAGCCGAGCGGCGCGCCGTGGAAGTTGCCGGTGGACTCGACCCGACCGTCCGGCAGTACGACGGGGTTGTCGACCACCGAGACGAGTTCGCGCTCGGCGACCTGCACGGCGAAGTCCAGGGTGTCCCGGGCGGCGCCGGCGACCTGCGGCATGCAGCGCATCGAGTACGCGTCCTGGATGGCATGGGTGAGGTCGTCCCGGTGCGAGTCCATGATGGACGATCCGGCGAGCAGCCGGTGGATGTTGGCCGCCGACGCGGCCTGGCCGGGGTGCGGCCGGATCGCGTGCAGCTCGGGCAGGAACGGCCGGTCGGAACCGAGCATCGCCTCCACCGCCAACGCCGCCGTGACGTCGGCCATGGTGTACAGGTGCCGGGCGTCGCTGATGGCGAGCAGCAGCATGCCGAGCATGCCGTCCGTCCCGTTGATCAGCGAGAGACCCTCCTTGCTGGCCAGCTCGATCGGGGTGAGCCCGGCCGCGGTCAGCGCGGTCCCGGCGTCGACGCGGGCACCGTCGTCGGCGCGCACCCAGCCCTCGCCGAGCAGGACGAGCGCGCAGTGCGCGAGCGGCGCGAGGTCGCCGGAGGCGCCCAGCGAGCCGTGTTCCGGTACCCAGGGGGTGATCCCGGCGTTGAGCAGGTCGACGAGCGCCTGCGCGACGAGCGGCCGTACGCCGGAGCGTCCCATCGCCAGCGACCGGACCCGCAGCAGGATCATCGCCCGTACCACCTCGGTGGCCACCGGCTCGCCCATGCCGGCCGAGTGCGACCTGATCAGCGCGTGCTGCAGTTCGGCGCGCCGCTCGGGTGCGATGAACGTGTTGGCCAGCGCGCCGAACCCGGTGGAGATGCCGTAGACGGCCCGCGCGTCGCGCTCGATACCGTCCACAATGGACCTACTGGTGTGCATGGCCTTCAGCGCGCCGTCGGACAGCTCGACCCGGGCGCCGTGCCGGGCGACCGCGACGACGTCCGCCGGGCTGACGCCCTCGGGGCCGACGGTTACCGTACTCATGCGAACTCCTGCCGGTATGTGATCGCGCCGCGCTGGACGACGGTGTGTACGAGCGGGACACCGGGCCGGTACGCCAGGTGCAGGTAGCTGGCCGCGTCGAGGACGACGAGGTCCGCGGCGACGCCGGTGCGCAGGGTGCCGACGTCGTCGCGCCGCAGTGCCGCCGCACCGCCCGCGGTGGCCGCCCACAGCGCCTCCGCCGGGGTCATCCGCATCTCCCGTACGGCGAGCGCGACGCAGAACGGCATCGACGAGGTGAACGACGACCCCGGGTTGCAGTCGCTGGCCAGCGCGACGGTGACACCGGCCGCCAGCAACCGCCGGGCCGGCGGGTACGGCGAGCGGGTGGAGAACTCCACGCCCGGCAGCAGCGTAGCCACGGTGTCCGAACCGGACAGCGCGGTCACGTCGTCGTCGGACAGGTGGGTGCAGTGGTCGACGGACGCGGCGCCCAGCTCGACGGCCAGCCGTACGCCCGGGCCGGGCCCGAGCTGGTTGCCGTGCAGCCGGGACAGCAGCCCGCGCTCCGCCCCGGCGGTGAGGATCGCGCGGCTCTGGTCTTCGTCGAACGCGCCGCGCTCGCAGAACACGTCGATCCACCGGGCGTGCGGCGCGCAGGCGTCGAGCATCGGCCCGCGCACCAGGTCGACGTACTCGTCCGGCCGGTCTGCGTACTCCGCCGGCACCACGTGCGCGCCGAGGAACGTGGTCTCGGGGGTGACCTCGCCGGCGATCCGCAGCATCCGGGCCTCACCGTCCACGTCGAGCCGGTAGCCGGACTTGCACTCGAACGTGGTGGTGCCCTGCCGGGCCAGCTCGCGGGCGAACAGGGCCAGGTTGGCGCTCAGCTCGGTGTCCGGCGCGGCCCGGGTCGCCGCGACGGTGCGCCGAATGCCGCCGCCGGTGTACGGCTCGCCCGCCATCCGGGCCGCGAACTCCGTCGCTCGGTCGCCGGCGAACACCAGGTGCGTGTGGCTGTCCACGAAGCCCGGGATGACGGCGCGTCCCCCGGCGTCGACCCGTTCGTCGCAGCCGGGTGCGGTACCGGCCGGCCCGACCCAGACGACCTTGCCGTCCACCGCGACCAGGGCCACGTCCCGCCGGATGCCCAGCGGGTCGCCCCGGCCGGGTTCGTTGGTGACGAGTTCGCCGATCCGGTCCACCAGCAGGGCGGTCATCGCAGCACCTTCCGTACGGACCGGGTGAGTGCGGCGGGCACGTCGTCGACGAGCAGATGCCGGCCGTCGCGGACCACCGGCCGGCCGTCCACCAGTACGTGCCGCACGTCGGGGGCGCCGGCGGCGAAGGCGATCGCGGCCAGCGCGGTGTGGTCGATCCCACGGTCGGTGCCGGACCAGTCCGCGCAGCCGGCGAGCCGGACACTGTCGGTGTCCAGCGTGACCAGGTCGGCGCGGGTGCCCGGCTCGATCCGCCCGGCACCGTCCCACGCCAGCGCGTCGTGCCCGGACACGGCCGCGACCAGCAGCGTGTCGGCGGTGAAGTGGCCGCGGGACTGGGTGCGCAGCCGTTCGTCCAGCTCGACCGCGCGGGCCTCCTCGAACAGGTCGATCACGGCGTGGCTGTCGCTGCCGAGGCACAGCGAGTGGGGCTGCCGTTCGTGCAGTGACACCGCCGGGCCGATGCCGTCCGCGAGGTCGCGTTCGGTCGTCGGGCACAGGCAGGTACGGGCACCCGCGTGCTGCACCAGGGCCAGGTCGGCGGCGGACAGGTGGGTGGCGTGCACGAGCGTGGTCGTCGGGTGCAGCGCGCCGGCCGCGTCGAGCATGTGGACCGGCGTGTGCCCGTACGCGGCGTGGCACGCGTCGTTCTCGGCGCGCTGCTCGGACACGTGTACGTGCAGGGCCTGGGAGCCGGCCGAGGACCGGGCCACGGTGCGCATCTGGTCCGGCGGTACGGCGCGGACCGAGTGTATCGCCGCCCCGACCCGGGCGTGCTCGCCGGCCGGCCGGAACGCGTCGACCCGCGTCGCCCACGCGTCGGCGGTACCGTCGCCGAACCGCAGCTGCGGCCCGGTCAGCGGGACGCTGCGGCCGTCGGAGTCGAGGCCGCCGTTGAGGTAGCAGGCGTCCAGCAGGGTGATCCGGACACCGGCATCGGCGGCGGCCTGCACCAGCGCCGCGCTCATCACGTTGGGATCGGCGTAGCGGGCGCCGCCCGGCGCGTGGTGCAGGTAGTGGAACTCGCCGACCGTGGTGACCCCGGCGAGCGCCATCTCCGCGTACGTCGCGCGGGCCAGGTCGCGGTACGAGTCGGGGTCGAGGCGGTCCGCCACCTCGTACATCTGCTCCCGCCAGGTCCAGAACGAGCCCCGGCCGGAATGGGTACGTCCGCGCAGCGCCCGGTGGAACGCGTGCGAGTGCGCGTTGGCCAGTCCCGGCATGCTGAACCCGGACAGCCGGACCGCGTCGGGCGGCGGCGTGCCGACCCCGGGCTCGACCGCCTCGAAGCGCTGCTTCTCCACGGTGAGCAGCACGTCGCGGTGCAGGCCGCCCGGGCCGGGACGTCCGGTCCACAGCAGTGGACACCAGTACCGGGTCACAGCAGCTCCCTCAGCGCCTCGGTGAGCGCGTGCACGCCCGAGACGCAGTCGTCGTCGCCGGCCGTCTCGGCGGGGGAGTGCGAGACGCCGGTCGGGTTGCGTACGAACAGCATCGCGGTCGGCACCCCCGCCGCCGACAGCACGCCGGCGTCGTGGCCCGCGCCGGTGGGCAGTACCGGTGCCGGTGTTCCGTTGCCGAGCCGTCCGGCCAGCCGGGCGGCGAGCCCGGTGTCGAACTCCACCACCGCGCTGACCGACTCGGGCGTGACGGTCACCCCGGTGCCGTCGCGGGCGACCCGGTCCCGGGTCTGGCGTTCCAGGTCGGCGAGCATCGCATCCAACGTGGACTGATCGGCGGCCCGCGCGTCCAGCCAGGCGGTGACCTTCGACGGGATCGCGTTGGTGCCGTTGGGAAGTACCTCGATCCGCCCGAACGTGGCGCGGGCGTCGTGCAGCCGGGCCTGCTTGTTCGCGGCCAGTGCGGTCATCGCGTAGCTGAGCATCGGGTCGTGCCGGTCGGACATCAGTGTGGTGCCGGCGTGGTTGGCCTCGCCGGTGAAGTCGAACCGCCAGCGGCCGTGCGGCCAGATCGCGCTGCCCACCCCGACCGGCGCGTCGTGCTCGGCCAGCTCCCGACCCTGCTCGATGTGCAGCTCCAGGTAGTG
>JBAUUM010000048.1:0-6530 GCA_049582705.1 Actinocatenispora sp. | reverse complement strand
CACCGAGGCCGACCACGGCGGTCCGGGCGCCGCTCTCGGCCGCGGCGGCGAGCAGCAGGCCCAGGCCGTACGAGGTGACCCGCCGGGGGTCACGCTCGTCGGGGGCGAGCAGTTGCAGACCGCACGCCTGGGCACATTCGACGTAGACGGTGTCGCCGACGAGCAGAAGTTCCCCGTCGGCGGGCCGCCCGAGCGGGTCGCAGGTGCGTACCGGGATCCGGGTGCCGGGCAGCGCGGCGGCCAGCGCGTCGACGAAGCCGGGCCCGCCGTCGGCGAGGGGCCGCCGGCTCAGCACGTCGTCGGGCGCCGAGTCGTGCCAGCCCGCGGCGATGGCCTCGGCGGCCTCCGGGGCGGACAGCGTGCCGGCGAACTTGTCGGGACAGATCAGTACGCGCATGACGTGCAGTCAACCGCACCGGCACGCGGCGGCCGCGGCACGATCCTACGGGCGGGTGACACCGTATCTGCCCGTCGCGCCACGCGGGCCGGGGCGAGAGCGGACAGTAAAGAGGAAGTGCCGGGTGGTCATCCGGCGGGCCGGACGGGATCACCGGCGGGCCGCCTGGGGCGCCGGCCGACCGACAGCTGGCCACGAGCCACGATGCCTGGTGGGACCCAGGATCCGCACGATCGTCACATTCTCCGAGGCCCGGCGTGAAAGGTGGGCCATGCGCCGCATGACCTGGGGGATTGTTCGTCCACAGTCACGACATCAAGTCGCATGAGACAACGCAGTGGATACGGGCTGCCAGACCACCATGGCCGGGCGGGTCCGCGACGGAACAGGAGGGGTGCCTTGAGCGCGGAGGCGAGGCAGCGGTCAGCGCCCGACCGGACACGGGACGACGGGCCGCACGATCCGACCACACCACACCCGGGCGCGACGCCCGCGATGGTGCACCCCAACAGCCACCAGAACACCGCACCCGGTACCGCGCACGGGCCGGGGCTGAGCGTCACCCACGGCTCCCGACCACCCGGCGACGACGTACTGGTCGTCCACGGCGGGACCCCGTTGAACGGTGAGATCCGGGTACGCGGGGCCAAGAACCTCGTCTCCAAGGCAATGGTCGCCGCGGTGCTCGGTGAGACGCCGAGCCGGCTGTACGACGTGCCGTCGATCCGCGACGTCGACGTGGTGACCGGCCTGCTCCGGCTGCACGGCGTGCAGGTCAGTACCGGCGACGAGGGCGAACTGGTGCTCGACCCGGCGAATGTGGAGTCCGCCAACGTCGACGAGATCAACGTGCACGCCGGGTCGAGCCGGATCCCGATCCTGTTCTGCGGTCCGCTGCTGCACCGGCTGGGGCGTGCGTTCATCCCCGACCTCGGTGGCTGCCGGATCGGCGACCGCCCCATCGACTTCCACCTCGACGCGCTGCGCCAGATGGGTGCCGTGGTGGAGAAGACCCCGCAGGGCCTCGACATCACCGCGCCGGACGGCCTGCACGGCACGAAACTGACCCTGCCGTACCCGAGCGTGGGCGCCACCGAGCAGATCCTGCTCACCGCGGTGCGCGCGGAGGGCGTCACGGAGCTGCGCAACGCGGCCGTGGAGCCGGAGATCGTCGACCTGATCGCAGTCCTGCAGAAGATGGGCGCGATCATCGCGATCCACACCGACCGGGCCATCCGCATCTCCGGGGTCGGCCAGCTGCACGGCTACCGGCACCGACCGCTGCCGGACCGCCTGGAGGCGGCCAGCTGGGCGAGCGCGGCCCTGGCCACCGGCGGCGACGTGATGGTCCGCGGCGCCCGGCAGGCCGACCTGATGACCTTCCTGAACGTGTTCCGGTCCGTCGGCGGCGAGTTCGCGGTGGACGACTCGCCGACCGACGGCGGGATCAGGTTCTGGCACCCGGGTGGTGACCTGCGCGCGGTGGCGCTGGAGACCGGTGTGCACCCTGGCTTCATGACCGACTGGCAGCAGCCGCTGCTCGTCGCGCTGACCCAGGCGCGTGGCCTGTCCATCGTGCACGAGACCGTCTACGAGAACCGGCTCGGCTTCACCGACGCCCTGGTCAGCATGGGCGCCACGATCCAGCTGTACCGGGACTGCCTGGGCGCCACGCCCTGCCGGTTCGGCCAGCAGGACTTCCGGCACTCCGCGGTGATATCGGGTCCGAGTTCGCTGCACGCCGCGGACCTGGTCATCCCGGACCTCCGCGGCGGGTTCAGCCATTTCATCGCCGCGCTGGCGGCCGAGGGCACCTCACGGGTCTTCGGGGTGGACCTCATCCACCGCGGGTACGAGGACTTCAGCGGGAAGCTCGCGGCGCTGGGTGCCTCCGTGTCCGGTGAGCTGACCGAACAGCGGCGCCGGGACATGCGGTTGGCCGGTGGCCCGGTGGAAGCGGCACGGTGATTCCGGCTACTCTTCGTCCGTGCCCTCCCTGTTCCGCCGTCACGCTGACGAGCCCACCGACACCGACGCGTCGGACGAAACGTCCGAGGCCTCGACGGACGACGCGCGCCCACGGTCGTACACGGCGAGCAAGGGGCGACCGACCCCGAAGCGCCGCGACGCCCAGCGACGGTCCGCCGAGCCACCGCCGTCGGACCGCAAGGAGGCCGCCCGCCGGCTGCGCGAGCGGCAACGCAAGGAGCGTGTCGAGGCCCGCCAGAAGATGATGGCGGGCGACGAGCGCTACCTGCCGGCCCGGGACCGCGGCGAGGAGCGTGGCCTGGTCCGCAACGTGGTCGACGCGCGTCGCAACATCGGTAGCTACTTCCTGATCGCCGCGCTGGTGATCCTGATCGGCACCTCGTCCGGCATGCCCCCGGGCATCCAGTTCGGCGCGCAGATCCTCTGGTACGCGCTGGCGCTGCTGTTCATCGTGGACTGCATCGTGCTGGCCCGGAAGATCCGCAAGCTGGTCCGGTCCCGTTACCCGAAGAGCACGCAGCGGATGGGCGGCCTCTACCTGTACGGCGTGATGCGGTCCATCACCTTCCGCAAGATGCGGATGCCGTCGCCCAAGGTCAAGCTCGGCGACCAGGTCTGACCCGATGGGCATCACGATCCGGCTGGTCGACGCCGAGGAGCGGGTCCGGCTCGTCCGGCCGCTGACCGGGTACGCGTTCGAGTCGAGCCCGCGCGACGACGACATGGAGCTGCTGCGGCGGCGGATGAGCGTCGGCAGTCGCCGCACCCATGTCGCGTTCGACGGTGACGATCCCCGCTGCACCGCCACCGTCATCGAGATGACCCAGAACGTCCGGGGTGCGCTGCTGCCGATGGGCGCGGTCGCGGCCGTGGCGACCCACCCGGCCGCGCGTCGCCAGGGCCTGGCCCGCGACATGCTGCGGCACATCCTGGCCGACATGCGCGAGCAGGGTCAGGTGGTCAGCACCCTCTACCCGTTCCGGCCCTCGTTCTACGAACGCTTCGGCTACACGGGCCTGCCGCCGGAGCGGCGCGCCTCGCTGACCCCGGCGGACCTGGCGCCGCTGCTGCGCGTCCCCGTCCCGGGCACGGTGGAACTCGTCCGCTACCCGGACGCGGCCGCCGAGGTGCGTGGTCTGACCGAGGCCCTGCTGCCCGAGGTGCACGGCATGGCGTTGCGGGCCGACCCGGGGCTGGCCGACGCGCGCGGCGAGACCCAGCACTGGGCCGCGGTGGCGCGGGTGGACGGCGAGGTCACCGGCTACCTGGCGTACCGGGTCGAGGAGTACGGCGGGCAGCTGACCGCGTGGCGCTTCCTGTACCGGGACCCGGCCGCGCGCACCCTGCTGCTCGGCTGGCTGGCCCGGCACGTCGACCAGGTGTCGACCGTGTCGTTGCCGCTGCGTCCGGTCGACCGGCCGGAGACGTGGGCGACGGACCTGACGTTGACGGTGCAGGGCAGGAGCGAGCCGTACGCCAACGCGCCGATGGGCCGCGTCCTGTCGGTGCCCGGCCTGACCGGCATCGGGGCCGGCGACGGTGAGGTGACGGTGCGCGTCACCGACGACGTGGTCGGCGGCGTGTACACGCTCACCGGCGCGGGCGGCGCGTTGAGCGTCAAGGTCGAGGGTGACACGGGGCCGGCCGCACCGGCGGGTGACCCGGCGTCCCGGCCGTACGCGGAGCTGACCGGGCACGGGCTGGCCGCACTGGTCTACGGCGTGCTCGACCCGGCGGAGCTGTACCTGCGCGGGTACGGCACGGTCGACGCGGCCGCCGCGGAGCAGTTGCGGGCGCTGTTCCCGCTGCAGGCACCGTTCCTGCTCGAAGCGTTCTGATTCCTGCGAGAGGAGGGCTCCGCCCTCCTCTCGCGCTCTCCGCCCGGTCGGGGGCAGAGCCCCCGACACCCCCCAGATTTTTCGGCGCGACGGTGATTGGTGCGGTCACGGGCGCGCGTGGTGGCGAACCCTGTGGGGGTCGCGACGTTCACCACCATTTGTGTGGGGGACGGGGCCGGGTTGCCGTGGCTGTCCCGGGGCAGCGACCTCAGTAGAGGTGGCAGTGCGTTCGGTGGTCGGCCTCGATCGTGCTGGGGGGCGGGGGTGTGGTCGAGCAGTGGGGCATCGCGTGGGGGCAGCGGGGGTGGAACCGGCAGCCTGACGGTGGCGTGATCAGGCTGGGCGGTTCGCCGTGGTCGGAGTCGCCGGTCGGCTCGTCGAGCTGGTCGGGGTCCGGCGCGGCGGACAGCAGCAGCTGGGTGTACGGGTGCGCCGCCGCGTCGGTGACCCGCAGGCTCGGCCCCTGCTCGATGAGCTGGCCGGCGTACATGACGAGGATGTCGTCGGCGAAGTAGCGGGCGCTGGCGATGTCGTGGGTGATGTACAGCAGGGCCAGGTTCTCCTCGCGTGCCAGGTTCTCCAGCAGGCGCAGTACGCCGAGCCGGATCGACACGTCGAGCATGGAGACCGGTTCGTCGGCGATGAGCGCGACCGGCCGCACGGCCAGCGCGCGGGCGATCGCGACCCGTTGCCGCTGCCCGCCGGACAGTTCGTGCGGCAGCTTGCGCATGAACTGGTCGACGGGTGTCAGGCTGACCCGCTCCAGCAGCGACGCGACCTGCTCGTCCAGTTCCCGCCGGGTACGGGCATGGCCGTGGATACGCAGCGGGCGGGCGAGGTGGTAGTAGACCCGGTGGAACGGGTTGAGTGACGAGAACGGGTCCTGGAACACCAGCTGCACCGCCCGCCGGTACGCCAACCGGTCCCGTCCGCCCCGCCCGGTGACCGGTTCGCCGTGCAGCAGCACCCGGCCGGAGGTGGGCGGGTACACCTGGGACAGCAGCCGCGCCACGGTGCTCTTGCCGCAGCCGGACTCGCCGACCATGGCGGTGATCCGGCCGGCCCGCAGTTCGAGGGTCACGTCCTCCACGGCGCGGACCGGTGGCCGACGCCCGAACCGTCCGCCGCGGGAGGCGCGGAAGTGCTTGGTGAGCCGGTCCCCCGCCAGTACCACCTCGTTCACCGCACGCTCCCCTCGTCGATCGTGGCGCCGCCGAGTTCCACCGGGACGGGTCCGCCGTAACGGTCCGGTTCGTGCGCGAGGCACGCCGCGAGCTGCCCGCTGCCCGGCTCGGGCACGGGCCGCAGCGCCGGCACGTCGGTGCCGCACACGTCCCGGGCGAACCGGCAGCGCGGGTGGAACGGGCACCCGGGCGGCAGGTCGCGCAGGTCCGGTGGGGTGCCGGGGATGCCGAGCAGTTCCTGCCGGGGACCGCGCAGGGTCGGGAAGGAACGCAGCAACCCGAGCGTGTAGGGATGCCGGGGCCCGTCGTGCACCTGCCGGGCGGCACCGAGTTCGACGAGGCGCCCGGCGTACATGACGGCGATCCGGTCCGACATCGACAGCAGCAGCGACAGGTCGTGGGTGATGAAGACGACCGCGAATCCGTACTCGGCGCGCAGCGCGGCGATCTCACGCAGGATGTCGCGCTGTACCACCACGTCGAGCGCCGTGGTCGGCTCGTCCATGATGATGACCTCGGGGTTGAGCGCGAGCGCGATGGCGATCGCGGCGCGCTGCCGCATGCCGCCGGACAGCTCGTGCGGGTAGCTGCGGGACCGGTCGGCGGAGATCCCGACCCGGCGCAGCAGCGCCACCGCGCGTTCCCGGCGTTCGGCCGTGGGCCGGCCGGGCTGGTGCGCGCGCAGCACGTCGTCGATCTGCGCGCCGACCGTGGCCACCGGGTTCAGCGAGTTCATCGCGGACTGGAACACCACGGCCAGTTCCTTCCACCGGAACCGACGCAGTTCCCGCTTGTCCATCCGCAGTACGTCGACGTCGGTGCCGTCCGACCGGTGGTACACGACCTCGCCGCCGGGTACCACGGCCGGCGGTCGCAGCAGCCGGGCGACGGCGTTGGCCAGGGTCGACTTGCCGCTGCCGCTCTCCCCCGCGAGGCCAAGGATCTCGCCGCGGCGCAGCGTGAGGCTGACCCGGTCGACGGCGTGCACGGCGCCGTCACCGGTCAGGTAGTCCACGGACAGGTCCCGGACGGACAGCACCGGCCCACCCGCGACCGGCCCACTCCCCGCCGGCTCGGCTCCCTTGCCGGCGGGCGCGCTCTCGGCCGGCTCGGCCCCGGTGC
>JBAUUM010000047.1:0-3563 GCA_049582705.1 Actinocatenispora sp. | reverse complement strand
GTGCCGGCATGCCCGCCCGGCGCCGGTCGCCCGCAAGGATGCCGTCGCCCGCAAGGATGCCGCCCGGCCGCCGGGACACCAGGCAGCCGGGCCGGTCGGTCAGGAGAAGACGGACTGCGGGTCGGCCCGGCGCTCCGCCTGGGGCTGCGCCGGGCCGTAGTCGCGGATCGGCTCGAAGTCCGCGTCCCGGTGTACCGGCGTGAAACCGGTGTCCCAGATCAGCACCGCAACATCGTCGGCGTCGAGTTCACCGGCCGGTACCAGCAGGTCGGTGACGCCGAACTGGAGCAGCAACGCCGCGGCGGGCGCGGAGTGCGACGCCAGGTCGCAGCCGATGTCGGCCAGGTTGTCCAGCAGCAGCCGGCAGACGGCGGCCAGCTTCATGGACTCGGCCGGCGATGGTGACGGCTGGTCGTCGTCGGTCGTCCGGCGTACCAGCAGCAGGCTCGTCACCGGATCGCCGGCGTCCACCCGGTCGCGCAGGGCCACCAGCGCGGCGACCGTGCCCGCCGGGTCGTCGCCCGCGCCGTAGCGCAGCGTCGCCAGGTCGCCGGTCACCGTGACCAGGTCGCAGCCCTCGGCCGCGGCGGCGGTACCGATCAGGAAGCTGGCCCGGTCGCCGGCCGCGGCGCCGCGCCGCCGGTGGGCCAGCCCACCGAGCCAGGACAGGTCGTCGGAGCGGAGGAGCCCGACCCCGTCGTCGGCGCTGAGCCGCTCGCCCACGGCCAGCTTCTGCTCGACGGCCGTGCGGAACCGGGCCTCCGGGGACTGCTCTGCCGGTGACATGACGTAACTCCCTCGGTACGAAGAATGGTCGTACGGCTTGCGTTGTCCACGCTCGTCGCGCCGTGCTCGACGGTCATACTGACCCCGACCGGAAGCGTACGGGGAGCTCACGGGCATGCCTCCGGCCAGGCTCCCGACGGGCGGTTGATCGCCGAACCAACGGGTATAGCACAGACTGGGAGATTCCTCGTGACGGACGACATCGTTCGGGCGGCAGACGGAACGCATTCCCAGTAACTTGTAACCGACAACCGGTGGATCGGACGGACGAACCGTCGTACGGTGGGTCCGTTCTCCGGGTGGTCGATACGCTCTGCAGTCAGGCGAGACGGGACGGTGACATGCGCGGGCCGGCACGGCGAGCCTCTCGACGGATGCGACGACGCCCCTGGTTGGCGTCGGTCGGGCTGGCCGCGATCATCCTGTTCGCCGGCAGCGCCGTCGCTCATGCCGCTCCCACCGGTCGGACGCCGACCGGCTCCGCCGGACCGGGCGGCACCATCGCCCTGAATCCGCCCGGGGCCGCTCCTGACGGCGGTTCCCGCCCGCAGACCGGCGCCGGGGCCACGCCCCCGTCCGGTGGCAGCACGCCCGGTGGGCCGCCGGTCGCCACGGTGCCGACCGGGCCGCCGCCGCCCGGACCGATGGGCGAGCAGATCGCGCTCAAGACCACCCAGGTGCAGACCTACGCCGAGCAGGCCAAGCAGGTGCAGGAGCAGATCGGGCAGGACAAGAAGAACGTCGCCTCCGCCCAGCGCGCCCTCGACCTCGCCCAGCGCACCCTGGCCTTCTTCGGCAAGCGCACCGACCACGACGCCAACAAGGCGTACCAGGACTCCGCGAAGGTGCCCGAGACGCTCGACCCGTTCGCGCGGGAGTGGCGTGAGCTGTCCAAGGTCGCCCCCTGGATGTCCGACCACGACGGCAGTGGGCGCCGCACGGTCACCTCGTACAAGGACGCGCGCCGGCTCGTCGCCGACGCCGAACACGCGCACGACGAGGCCGAAGGCGTCCTGCGCGAGGACCGGCGCAAGCTCGCCGGCCTCCGCAAGCAGTACCAGACGACCGCCGCCGACCTGCAGAAGCTGCGGGCCGACAACGCCGACGCGCTGGCCGCCCTCGACGCGCAGCGGCGCGCGTACGACAAGCAGTTCACCGGCGACATCAGCTCGAAGATCGGCAACACGGCGGCCAACCCCAAGGCGGTCAAGGCCGTCCGGTTCGCGCTGCAGCAGATCGGCAAGCCGTACGTGTGGGGCGCCGAGGGACCGGACACGTACGACTGCTCCGGCCTGGTGCTCGCCTCCTACCTGTCGGTCGGCGTGCAGCTGCCGCGGGTCGCCGACGACCAGTACCGGGCCACGGCCGACCGGCTGGTGCCGCTGTCCAAGCTGCTGCCCGGCGACCTGATCTTCTACGGCACCTCGCCCGGCGACACCACCTCGATCTACCACGTCGCGATGTACATCGGCGACGGCAAGGTCGTCCAGGCGCCGACGTTCGGCATCCCGGTCCAGGTCGTCCACCTGTCCGTCGGCGGGATGTACGGCGCGACGCGGGTGCTGCCCGCGACCCACAAGCACCACAAGCCGCACCCCACGCCGAGCGGTTCCGGCAGCGGCAGCCCGTCACCGACACCGAGCGGTTCGGGCAGCGGCAGCCCGACACCCAACCCGACCCCGAGCGGGTCCACCGGCAGCGAGCCGAGCGGGAGCCCGTCGACGTCACCCTCGCCGAGCCCGAGCGGCTCGGGGACCGGCGGTTCCGGCCCGCCCAGCGGGTCGTCGTCGCCCAGCGGCTCGTCCTCGCCGGGTGGCTCGTCCTCGCCGGGTGGTTCGTCGAGCCCGTCGCAGTCGCACCCGACCCGGGCCGGGTCGGACTCGCCGAGCACGTCGGCGAAGCCGTCGGCCTCCACCACGTCCGCCGCGGCGCCGTCGAAGTCGTCCACCCGGTCCGCGTCCTCGCCGGAGCCGTCGAAGTCGACCACGTCGGCGGAGGCGCCGTCGCCGTCGTCCACCGCCACGGCCGCGTCGCCGTCCGAATCGCGCCAGCACTGCCCGAGCCCCAGCGCGAGCCCGAGTGCGAGCCCCAGCGCCCGTACGCCGAGCCCTTCGGCGAGCCCGTCACCCTCCCCGACCTGCGAACCGTAGGTCGGGCCGGCCGACCGCTCGGCATGTCGACGACACCTCGGGTGCTCCCGAGCAGCGACGCGTCTCCGCGACCGCGCAGTACCGGACCGACCGACATGGTGGCCCCGGCGTGATTTTCCCGTCACCCGATCGGGTACGACCGGCGACATGCCGGAGTCCCCGCGTGCCCGTCGCGGTTTCTGCCCCGCTCCGGCACGAACTGGACGATCCCTGTACACCGCGCTGTTCGCGGGCCTCGTAGGCTCACCGGAGCCGGGCCGATCGCTCGGCCGGAGCGTCGGGCCGGGGTGCGGAGTCGGACACTCGGCCGGGCCACCGGTCGCAGCGGTGTGGCACGGTGAGGGCTGAGCGTTCGGCGGAATGCCATGGGAGGGTTTGATGGAGGACCGGACGTGTTCGACATGCGACGAGCGGATGCCACCAACGGTAGGCATCTGTCCACGCTGTGGAACACCCGTCGCCAACCCGTCGGCCGGCTCGTACCAGCCCGGGTCCGACCAGTACCAGGGCGGACCCGAGCACGGCGGGCGGGACGCGCCGCCGTGGCCCATGGCTGACAACGACCGGCACGGATCCGCGCCGGACTGGCCGTACGGGGCCGAGCCGCAGCGCTCGACCGACCCGCAG
>JBAUUM010000046.1:0-1649 GCA_049582705.1 Actinocatenispora sp. | reverse complement strand
CGCCAGGCAGGTGAGGGCACGGGCGAGGGCGACCGGTTCCTGGGCGGCGCGGGCGGCGCGTACCGCGTCCTCGGCGCAGACCCGGGCGCGCGCGGACCGCCCCTGTTCCCGGTGGATGAACGCGATGCGGGGACCCAGTACGGCGGTGCCCCACCGGTGGTCCCGCCGGGCGTAGATGCGCTGGGCCGCCCGGGCCGTCTCGTGCGCCTCGTCGAGCCGGCCGCCGACGCTGTGCGCCTCGGCCAGGTGGCGCAACATGCAGGCCGTCCCCGCGGCGTCGCCGGCCCGCTGGCAGGCGTCGAGCGCGGTACGCAGCGTGGACTGCCAGCCCTCCAACTGGTTCACGGTGTCGTAGTAGGTGGAGCTGCGCTGGGCCAGCGGCCAGGCCGACTGCGGCATGTCCCGCTCGGCCGCCAGCCGGACCGCCGCGACCAGGCACGGCTGCTCCGTCTCCCGCCACGCCACGGGGTCCGCGCGGACCTCGTCGAACACGTGCGGCGGTGGCCGCCAGGCCGGTGCCGGCTCCGGATCCATCACGTACTTGCCGGAGGACACCGTGTCGACCTCCTGGACGAGGGCGAGCCAGCCGTCGAGTGCCCGGCCGAGCGCTGCGTCGGTGTCCCGGGCACCGTCCTCGCGGGCGGCGCGTTCCCGGGCGAAGATCCGCAGCAGGTTGTGCATCTGGTAACGGGGACCGGTCGTGCCCCGACCGGCCGGCTCGACGAGCCGCACGTCGCCGAGCGCGTCCAGGACGCGTTCCCCGAGTTCGTGGTCCACGCCGAGCAGCGCACCGGCCACCCACGCCGGGAACGTCGGCATGTTGAGCACGCCGAGCCGGCGGAACAGCCGCCGGTCCAGCTCGTCGATCTGCCGGTAGGTGGTGTCGAACGAGGACCGCACGGCCCGGTCGCCGGTCTTCAGCCAGTCGAGCCGGCTGCGTTCCGCGGCGAGCCGGGCGACCAGGTCGCCCACCGTCCAGGCCGGGCGGGCGGTCAGCCTGGCGGCGCAGATACGCAGGGCGAGGGGCAGGCCCTCGCAGTAGCGCACCAGGGTGGCGGTGTGCGCGGGCATCGCGTCGGTCCGGTCCGGGCCGACGGTCCGGCGGATCAGCTCGACGCTCTCCTGCTCCGACATCGGGGACAGTTCCAGGTGACCGATCGAGTCCAGGCCGTCCAGGCGGCGACGGCTGGTCAGGATGACACCGCAGCGGGTCTCCAGGTCGAGCAGCGGGCGCACCTGTGCCTCGTGGGTGACCCCGTCGACGACGATCAGGAACGGCGCCTGCCGCAGGTGCGACTGCAACAGCCGGGCCTGTTCGGGCAGTTCGGCGGGAATGCTCGCAGCGGGTACGTCGAGTGCGCGCAGGCACGAGGTCAGAACCGTCCGGGGCGAGTTGTCCGCGTCGACGTCGAGCCGGATCAGGATCCGCCCGCTCGGGTACGTGCGCCGCGTGACGTGCGCCAGATGCACGGCGAAGGAGGTCTTGCCCACGCCCGCGGGGCCGCTGACGCCCAGGATGGCCGGGGCGTGCGGGGAACGTTCGCACAGCACCCGGACCCCGGTGCGGACCGCGTCCTGCCGGCCGCTGAAGTCGGCGAGGTCCGCGGGCAGCGCCTCCACCGGCCGGCGGTCGTCGGCCGGCGCAGGAG
>JBAUUM010000045.1:0-3642 GCA_049582705.1 Actinocatenispora sp. | reverse complement strand
GGTCCACAGGACCACGGTGGGTGCCAGCGTGCCCGGCGCGGTCGGGAAGCGTGCCGGGAAGCCGGTCACCCCGGCCGGGTCGGCGCCGCGGAACGCGAACGTGGACGAGTCCGGGTCACCGAACGCGACCAGGTGCCGGCCGCCGCCGGCCACCAGTTCCAGCAGCTCCAGTTGGGCCGGGTCGGAGTCGTGCAGCTCGTCGACGTAGCAGTACCGGAACCGGTCCCGCTCCGCGGCGAGCACCTCCGCGTCCTCGGTCAGCAGCCCGATCGCCGCCCGGATCAGCTCCGCCGGGTCGTACGCGACCGAGCCGTGCCCGGCGGCGTCGCGCAGCGCCAGCACCTCCGCGTACTGGGTGGCGAACCGTGCCGCCGCGGGCCAGTCCGGGCGGCCCAGGTCGTGCCCCCAGTCGGCGAGCCGTTCCGCGGGAATGCCGCGTTCGGCCGCGCGGAGCAGCAGGTCGCGAAGTTCGCTGGCGAAGCCACGGGTGCGCAGCGCCGGGCGCAGCGTCTCCGGCCAGCCCGCGGCGAAGCGCTCCTCGGCGACGCCGGCCTCGATGAGTTCCCGGATGGCCAGGTCCTGTTCCGGCCCGGACAGCAGCCGGGGCTCCGGCGCGCCGCGGGCCGTGGCGGCGCGGCGCAGCAGCCCGAAGGCGTACCCGTGGAAGGTGCGCACCACCGGCTCGGCGCTGAACGCCGCCGCGCCGGACCGGTCGCCGAGCCGGACGGCCAGCTGCCGGCGGAGCCGGGTGGCCATCCGCCGGCCGAAGGTGAGTATCAGGATCCGGTCGGCCGGTACCTCCGCGGCGCGCGCGGCGACGGACTCCACCAGCGTCGTGGTCTTGCCGGTGCCGGGCGCGCCGAGCGCGAGCAACGGCCCACGGGTGTGCCCGACCACCGTCCGCTGCGCAGCGTCCAGCTCCGGCGGTGTCGACACCGACACCGCCGGTCTGACCAGGCGGTACCCCCCGGGTGGACCGAGCGGCGTACCCATGGGTCCCGGCGTGGCCCCGGGCCTGCCGGTGCGACCCGTGCTGCCCGCACTGTCGGTGACCCCGGCACGCTCGGTGGCGCCGGCACCGACCGCGTAGCCGACCCCCCGGACGCTCGGTGCGTTCACCCCCAACGGCTCCTCACCACGCCATGACATCACGCGGGTCTGACGCCGTCCCACCGGGCACGCCGGCCGGGCGTCGCGGGTTGCCGACCGGAGAGGTGACGCAAGGTCATCCGTACCGGTGACGGGCGGCCGAGGACGCGCGGGTCACGGGACCTTGCTGATGAGTTCCGGGTGCGCGAGCAGGAGCCCGTCGATGTGACCGGTACGCAGCGCGGTGAAGAGCCGGTCGGCCGCCGGCTGTTCGACGGACTCGCCCCGGTAGTGCCGACCGCTGCCGATCGAGTCGTGCGGCGGTTGCATCGTGACGATCTGGTCCTGCCGGATGCCGCGCAGCGCGAAGGCCAGCTCCGCCACCTGGTAGCCACCGAGATCCAGGGTGATCGAGTCGCCCGCGGCGTCGAGGACCTTGTTGAGCTTGCCCGGGTTGCCGACCACGCCCCGGCTGGTGGCCTGCTTCAGGATCTGCTTGACGAACTGCTGCTGCAGCCGCTGCCGCCCGTAGTCGTCACCGATCACGTCCTCCCGCTGCCGTACCAGCTTCAGCGCCTTCTTCGCCTTGTAGTGGTGGCAGCCCTGGTAGAACGTGACGCGTTCGTCGGTGAAGCCCTTCTGCGTCGACGTGAAACCCTTGTCCAGACACATGGTGACCCCGCCCAGCGCCGTGGTGACCGCGGTGAAGCCGTCCCAGTTGACCAGTCCGGCCATGTCGAAGCGCACCCCGGTCAGGTTCGAGATCGTCTGACCGAGCAGCCGCATACCGTTGGCGGTGTCGTTGACTCCGCTCATCCCGTGGGTGAACGCGGAGTTCAGCCGGTCCCGGCCGCCGGACCAGCCGCTGTGCCGGTACGCGGGAATGTCCACCACGAGGTCCCGGGCCAGCGACAGCAGGTACGCCCGGTCATGGCTGGCCGGGATGTGCAGCCACATGATGGAGTCGGCGCGGGGCTTCTTGCCCGCCTTGATCCAGCTGTCCCGCAGGTCGCTGCCGGCCAGCAGGATGTCCAGCGGGCCGGTGACCTCGCCGTCGTGCGTACGCGACGAGTCGGTGAGCAGGTTGTCCTGGTGCAGCTTGGCGTTCACCCACACCAGCACGATGGAACCGGCGGCGATGCTGCCGCCGCTGGTGACGACGAGCACGATGCCCAGGACCAGACACAGCTTCGCCCACCACGGTGAACGTCGCCGGGTCCGTGTGCTGCGGCCAACCCCCATCGGAGCCCCCTCGACCAGCGAAGGCCGACACGTGGTCCGGTTCCGCGGCGCGGCCCCGGCCGGGCTTCATCATCGCAGTCGACCCGCTGTCGCGACCCCGAAACGGCAGGTCCGGGACGCCGGGCGGACCGACGCGGCGGCGCGGACGGGCCGACCGGTACGGCGGCGGGCCGACCCGTGAGAGGTGGCGTCGCGGCAGGCGATCGGCTCGGGCCGGCACCACGTGGCGCTGCGGGCACGACGCCGCGGACAGACGCCGCGGGCCGGCACCGCGTGCACGGGCCGGCCCGGTGGGCGTACGACGTGGCTCAGCCGGTGGTGTCCAGGAACTCGCCCGGAGTGTGCTCCGACGCGGACACCTCGGGGTACGACAGCGTGACGTCGAGTTCGTGCCGGATGCCGCCGGCGAGGCGGATCGAGCTGGCCACCGCCGGAAACCCGGACGCGACCAGCGTGTACTGGCCGGGGGCCAGATCGTCGAACACGTACCGCCCGTCCATCCCGGTGGCGGCCTCGGCGCTCGGTTCGCCGCGCTCGTCGTACAGGGTGATCCGCGTGTCGGCCAGCGGGCGCTGGTCGCGGGCGGCACGCGCGATGCCCGTGACGCAGCTGGCGCCGGACAGGTCGACGTCGGCGTCCCGGATGCCGGAGTCCGGTACCGAGAAGGGCAGCGCGCTGGGCCCGTGTCCGTCGGCGGTCACCGCCACGGTGTAGTCGGCCGCCGCGAGGTGGGTGAACCGGTACCGGCCGTGCTGGTCGGTCGCGGCGGCGGTCAGGACGGCACCGGCGGCGTCGAGCAGCGTCACGGTGGCGCCGGCGACGGGCCGCCGGGTGCTGGTCTCCCGGATCGTGCCGGCCAGCGTGGCGATGCCGGCGAGGATCAGGTCGAGTTCGACGGGCTCCCGCATCGCGGTCACGATCGAGGCCAGCGGCGAATGCCCGGTGGCCCGGATGACCAGCGTGTACTGCGCGGAGGTCGGCGCGGCCAGGTGGTACCAGCCGTCCAGGCCGCTCTGGCCGCGGTCGGCCTGGCCGCCGGACAGGTCGACGAGGGTGAGCGACGCCCCGGGGATCGGGTCGCCGTTCGGGTCGCGGAGGTAGCCACGCACCGGGATGCCGATCGACGCGGTGTCGTCGGTGGGTGGCTGCGGGCGCCGGGCGGCCAGTTCGCCGCCCCAGGTGGCGCCGGGCACCGGTGCGTCGAAGGAGGCGTGGCCGGCCCAGGCCGGTACGGCCACCGGGTCGGCGAGCCCGGACCGGCCGTTCTCCCGGCCGGGGATCGGGACGGTCGCCGGGTCGGCGGCCGTCGGG
>JBAUUM010000044.1:0-6511 GCA_049582705.1 Actinocatenispora sp. | reverse complement strand
GGAGTGGACCCCGGGGCCCGGGCGGGTCCGGCGGCAGGCGCCGGTCACGCCGGCGGCCAGGCGGGCCCGGTGCCGATGACGACCGGCCGCCGGGAGAACCCGGCGATCAGGTTCGGTGGACGGCGGGGTCAGGCGCCGGTGAACGTCGGCTTCCGCTTGGCCAGGAACGCGGTGATGGCCTCCTGGTGGTCGGCGGTGTGGCCGCAGATCGACTGCGCGTCGGCCTCGACCGCCAGCGCGTCGGCCAGCCCGCCCGAGGCGCCGGTCGCCAGTTCCCGCTTGAGCTGCGCGAACGATGTCGTCGGCCCGGCCGCCAGCCGCGCGGCGAGGGCCGTCGCGGTCGGTACGACCTCCTCGTCGGTGTCGGTCAGCCGGGTCAGCAGGCCGAGCCGGTACGCCTCCGCCGCGTCCAGCTTGTCGCCCAGCAGGGTGAGTTCGGTGGCCTTGGCGAGCCCGACGAGCCGCGGCAGGCTCCACGAGATGCCGGTGTCGCCGGCCAGGCCGACGCCCGCGAAGCTCATCGCGAACCGGGTGCGCGGCCCGCCGATCCGGAAGTCGGCCAGGAAGGTCATCGCCGCGCCCGCGCCGGCGGCGGTGCCCCGGACCGCGGCCACGACCGGCTTGGGCATGGTGCCCAGCAGCTCGGCGATGGGCGTGTAGTGCTCGTGCACGGTACGCATCGGGTCGCCGCCCGACTTGAGCACCTCGCAGTGCTCGACCAGGTCCTGTCCGGCGCAGAAGCCCTTGCCGGCGCCGGTCAGTACGATCGCCCGGCAGCTGCGATCGGCGGCCAGCTCGCGCAGCGCGTCGCGCAGCGCCTCCTTGAGGGCGATGGACAGCGAGTTCAGCGACTCGGGCCGGTTGAGGGTCAGGGTGACGACACCGTCGTCGGTGCGGTCGGTCAGAAGTGGCTTGTCCTCGCTCATGGACACCTCGCTCATGGACTCGTCTCGGTTGGCGGTACGGCGGTACGGCGGTACTGCGATAGGGCGGTACTGGGGTACTGCGGTTCAGGCTCACGGAGGGGTCAACGCCCGGGGTTGAGGCAGGCATCGACGAAACGGTCGGCGGCGGGACGCAGTCGGGTGGCGTGCCGGTCGAAGAACGTCGCGGCGGTGGCGCCCGGCCAGTCCCGGGGCAGCAGTTCGGCGGGCAGTTGGGGGTCGGAGAACAGGAACGTACGCCAGGCGTGCACGAGCCGGAAGCGCACCGCGTAGCGCACCTCGTCGTCGGCGCTGCCGGGCAGCTCGGCCAGTACCGGACTGAACTCGGCCACGAATCGACGGTACGACTCGGCCAGCGCGGTCAGGTCCCAGGCCCGGTGGGCCAGCTCGACCGCGCCACCGGTGCCGCCGGCGTGGTTGGCCACGAACCGCTCGGCCGGCACCGACAGGTCGCGCAGCAGATCGGCGACCTCCGCGTCGCGGGTGCGGTTGGGTCCCCGCCGGGGCGCCGCCCAGGTGGTCGGCGAGATCGCCCCGTAGCCGAGGAACGCGAGGGTGTCGGCGAGTCGGGTCCGGCTCGTCCGACCGGCGGGCGGGGCCGCGACGATCAGATCGAACTGGCCCTCCCAGTCACGCCGCGTAGTGCGGTAGATGCGGCTGGCCGCGTCGTCGAGCCGGTGCAGGGCCCGCGCGGTCAACGCGTATCCGGGGCCGCTCGGCAACCGCACCGGCTGCAGCCACCCCTGCCGGACCATCCGGGACACGGCGGTACGCACCGCCGGTGCCGCTATGTCCAGCGGCGCCAACAGCCGCACCAACGCTGCTACCGGCGCCTGGGCACCCCGCGGGCGGAGGTGGTCGCCGTACAGATCGAAGAGCGCCGAACGTGCCTGCACGCTCGCGAGTGTGACAGTTCTGCGTCGAAGTTGCCAACAACTGTCACATATGGACGGGGTGGGTTTGGGTCCGGAGGCGCTCATCAGGGAAAATCACAGAGTGAACTGTGTCGCCGGCCCGCGGGCCGGCAGGCCCGGCGGCACGCAGGAAGGTATCGGCCACGGTAACCGTGGTATCGAATCGAGGGGAGACAACATGGCGGCCATGAAGCCGCGGACAGGTGACGGTCCGCTGGAGGTCACCAAGGAAGGCCGCGGCATCGTCATGCGGGTTCCGCTCGAGGGCGGCGGCAGGCTGGTTGTCGAGATGACTCCGGACGAGGCCAGCGAACTCGGGGAGGCGCTGAAGTCCGTCGCGGGCTAGCCGAACCACCACGGGCACGGGACAACCCACCACCCCCGTCCCGGCCCGGTCTGGCGTTTCGGCTGGCAGGCCCGTACGCCACCTCAGATGACCCACACCGGCTTCGGAGTCGACCTGGACGGTCGGCCCCGGGGCCGGTGCACGATCTTGTCCACACTTGGTGCCGGGCACCGTCCCGCACCGCCGGGAGGTACTGCACGTGGCCACGCTGACCCTGAAGCTCGGTACCGGCGGTGCGCTCCCCGGAGTACTGGTGCTGCCCGTCGCCGGTGCCCGCACCGGCGACCACGCGGACACTGCGGACTCCACCGGCGCCGCGGCAGCGACTGACGCGGCTGACGCCGGGACGGCCGACGACGCCGCCGCCGACGGGCTCGGCACGCTGCTCCCGACCACCGTGGACCTGCCCGCCGAACTGCTCGCCACCCTCGACGCGTACCGGCTCGACGTCGAACACAGCGGCTCCGCCGGCACCGTGCACACCCTGCCCCGGCCCGGCGCCCGGCCCCGCCGCGTGCTGCTCGTCGGCATCGGCGCCGGTACCGAGGCCGACTGGCGCGCCGTCGGCGCCGCCGTCGACCGGGCCGTCACCAAGGACCGCGCCCTCACCCTGGCGCTGCCCGACGGGACCGACCCCGCCGCCGTCGCCGGCCTCGCCGAGGGCATGCTGCTCGCCCACTACCGGTTCCGGCTCGCCTCCGGACCCGACGACAACGCGTCGCAGCTCCGCCAGGTCACCATCGCCACCCGCGACCCCGACCGGTACGCCGACGCCCTCGCCTCCGCCCGGATCGTCGCCGAGACCACCTGCCTCGCCCGGGACTGGACCAACACCCCCAGCAACGACAAGTCGCCCAGCTGGCTCGCCAACGCGGTGACCCGCCAGGCCACCAAGTACAAGATCCGCAGCCGGGTACGCGACGCCGACGAGCTGCGCGCCGAAGGCTTCGGCGGCATCCTCGCCGTCGGCGGCGGCTCACCCCGGCCGCCGCGGCTCGTCGAACTGCGCTGGCGGCCCCGCGGCGCCACCCGGCACGTCGTACTCATCGGCAAGGGCATCACGTACGACACGGGCGGCATCCAGATCAAGCCGACAAGCGGCATGCAGCTGATGCGCAAGGACATGGGCGGTGCCGCGGCCGTCGCCGCCGCCACCATCGGCGCCGCCCGGCTCGGCCTGAACGTCAAGATCACCACCCTGCTGCCGATGGCGGACAACTTCATCAGCGGCAGCAGCTACCGGCCGGGCGACATCGTCCGCCACTACGGCGGGCTGACCAGCGAGATCCGCAACACCGACGCGGAGGGCCGGGTCGTGCTCGGCGACGCCATCGCGTACGCCGTCCGCCGCCTCGCCCCCGACGTCCTCATCGACATGGCCACCCTGACCGGCGCGCAGGGCGTCGCCCTCGGCAAGAAGATCGCCGCGCTGTACGCCGGGGACGACGCGCTCGCCGCCGACCTCGCCGACTCCGCCCGCGACGCCGGCGAACCCGTCTGGCGGATGCCGCTGCCCGACGACTACGTCGACCAGGTCGACTCCGACATCGCCGACCTCAACAACGCGCCCGACCCGGGCAAGGCCGGCTCCGTCCTCGCCGCCCTGTACCTGCGCGAGTTCACCGGCGACCTGCGCGACCGGTGGCTGCACGTGGACATGTCCGGGCCGTCCTGGTCGGCCTCGGCGGACGGCGTGCACGCCAAGGGGGCCACCGGATGGGGCGTCCGCACCCTCCTTCGATACCTTTCCGGCCCGTCAGACGCACTCTGACTGCGTTGTCGCGCGGCTTGAGTGCCCAGTTCGCACACGGCGCCGCGCTCCGCCTTGTCAGAGCACGTCTGACGGGCCGGAAACATCTGACGGAACAACAGGTGCCCGGAACACGGCACAGGGCGCCGCGCTCCGCCTTGTCAGAGCACGTCTGACGGGCCGGAAACATCTGACGGAACAACAGGTGCTTGGAACACGGCACCACCGGGCTCCACCCGGGCTCCACCCGGGGGTCCACCCGCGCTCCGATCCCGGTGGGGGCGTTGCTCCGTAGCGTTCCGTCCAGATCGGCAAGCCGCTCTGGATGGAGGAGTCCGTGGACCTCAAGACGGGACTGATCGTCGTGGCCGTGGTGGCCGCGCTGGTCCTGATGATCGCCCGACGCCTGTACGGCGAGCCGCTGCGCGCCCGCAGGCTGCTGGTCGCCCCTGTCGTCGAACTTCTCATCGGCGGCTACGAGATCGCCGAACACGGCGGGCTCGACACCGGTGAGTGGATCTCGCTCGCGGTCACCGGTGTCGTCTCGCTGGCGATGGGCTTCGCCCGTGGCAGCACGCTGCACCTGTTCGAGCGCAACGGGTACCTGTGGCAGAAGTACCGTCCGCGCACGTTCGTGGTCTGGGCGGTGGCGTTCGTCGCCCGGTTCGGCGTCCGGGCCGTACTGGCCCTCACCGGGGTGACCCACACGTCGAAGATGGACATCCACGCACTCACCGGGGGGCACGGTGGCTTCGACGCCTCGCTCATCGGCGTACTGCTGATCACCTCGGGGCTCGGCTTCCTCGGCGAGTCGATGGTCCTGACCCCCCGGGCGCTGCGCACCGGCGTTCCGTTCGCGCCGGCCGGCGCGGCCCGAGGCGGCCTGCTCAGCGGACTGTTCGCCTCGGTCTCCGGCGGCCGGGACGCCCGGCGCGGCGACTCCGACCGCTCGTACAGTACGAGGGACGACCAGATTCTCAGCGGGAACCGGCGACGGAGGTGACCATGCATTCCACGTCGACGTGGGACATGCCCGAGGGGGGTCCGCTGACGTGGGACATGGTGGTCCGGCGGGCGATGAGCGTGTTGACGCTGCTGGGCCTGATCACCGCGGCGATGGTGTTCGAGGGGCGGCACTGGGCGGGTCCGCGCAGTGCCGCCACCGTCGTGCTGGTCCTGCTCGCCGCCGCCGGTGTCGTCGCCACCCACATCGCGGGTCGGCAGCGGCCGTCGCTGCTGCCGTGGGTGCTGGTGCCCACGGCGCTGCTGGGGTTGGCGGCCGGGGTCGCCAGCCCCGTCGGCATCGCGGTGGTCTTCCTGTTCTTCCCGTTGGGCATGGCCGCCAAGAGCTGGCCGATCCCGCGAGCCCTGGGTGTGACCGTCGCGGCGTCGGCGCTCTACTGGGGCGTCAACTGGCTGGTCAACCATGACGTCGCCTCGCTGTGGCTGATCGCCGCGCTGGCCGGCTCGTTCCTGTCCGGCATGCTCGACCGGGCGTACCAGGACCGGGTCCGGCAGACCCGCGAGCTGCTCGCCCAGACCGAACGCGCCCGGGTCGCCGAGGCCCGGTCGGCGGCACTGGCCGAACGCACCCGGATCGCCCGGGAGATGCACGACGTGCTGGCCCACTCGCTCGCCGGGCTGGCCGTCCAGCTGGAGGCGGCCGACGCGCTGCTCGGCACCGACCGGGTCGAGCAGGCCCGGGACGTGGTCCGGCGTTGCCGGCAACTGGCCCGGGAGGGGCTCGCCGAGACCAAGCAGGCCGTACTGGCCCTCCGGGAGGGTCCGCCGCAGCCGCTGCCCGACGCGCTCGGTGGCCTGCTCGACACGTTCGGCCCGCAGCTGCGCGGCCAGCTCCAGGTCGACGGGACGCTGCGTGAACTCGACCCGGAGGCCACGTTCGCGCTGTACCGGATCGCCCAGGAGTCGATGACCAACGCGGTCAAGCACGCCCCCGGTTCGCCGGTGTCGGTGGCCCTCGACTACGCCCCCACCGCGGTGACCCTGGTGGTCCACAACGAGCCCTCGGACGGTCCGGCCCCCGCCGGTGACCCGATCGGGGCCGGCAGCGGGTACGGCGTGACGGGCATGCGGGAACGCCTCGAACCGCTCGGCGGTGAGCTGACGGTGGGGCCGGCTGGTGCCGGCTGGCGGGTAACCGCAAAAATTCCGGTGTGACTGTGCCCGTACGCATCCTGGTGGTCGACGATCAGACGGTGGTCCGCGAGGGCCTGGCCACCATGCTCGGACTGTTGCCCGACCTGACCGTGGTGGCCACCGCGACCGGCGGCGCCGACGCCCTGCGGCTGGTCGCCGAGCACCGCCCCGACGTGGTGCTGATGGACCTGCACATGCCCGGTATGGACGGGGTCGAGGCGACCCGGCGGATCCGCGCGGAACACCCCGGCACCCGCGTCGTCGTGCTCACCACGTACGCCGACGACCAGTCGATCCTGGCCGGGCTGCGGGCCGGCGCGCTCGGCTACCTGACCAAGGACGCCGGCCGGGACGAGATCGCCCGCGCCGCGCACGCGGCGGTCGCCGGGCAGTCGGTGCT
>JBAUUM010000043.1:0-2297 GCA_049582705.1 Actinocatenispora sp. | reverse complement strand
GTCCGCCTCGGCCCGGCCCGCCCTGTCCGCCTCGGCCCGGCCCGACCCGGCCGCACACCTGAGCGCGGTACGTCCCGATCAGCCTGACGGAACGGGGCGGGCCCGGCACCGGTCGAGGTTGAATCCGTCGCGCACGATGCAGGGCATGACGCAGGACATCGCGGCGGGGACGGCCGGGACGGGCGAGACGGCGTGCACCGGCTGCCGTGAGGTCAGTCGCTACAGCTACGGCCCCACCGTCCGCCTCGGCGGGCACGCGTACGGGTGGGACACGTACTACACGACCGGCATCCCGTCGGCCGGCGCGTACCTGCTGGAGCAGTGGCTGTCCGACGGCCCGACGCCGTGGCGGGTGGCGATGTCCGGGCGGCCCGGCGTCCCGCACCACGAGCCACGGCCCGAACTTCCGCCGCTGGACCCGGCCGTGGTGGCCGAGATCGGCGACTACCCGGAGGTGTTCGGCACCGGCACCCCGCGTCATCCCGTGTCGGTGACGTCGCTCGCGCGCATCGTGAGCCAGTACGTCGACCCGGGCCCCGGAGAGATGACCGTGGGGAACGCCTACCGGCTGGTCACCGCCGAACTGTTCGGCTTCCTCGAACGGCACCGGCCGCTGGATCAGCGGACCCGGCAGCTGGTCGAACGCCTGCTGGAGCCCCTGGTGTCGTTCCGCAACGAGGTGGTACGGGTGGACGTCACCGCCGAGCCGGGCGATGTGCCGCTGGACGGGGAGTGCCACCTGCTGTTCCGTGCCTGGGACGGCGCGGTGAACCGTCTCGCGATCTCCGCCACGGCGCCGCAGACGGACCCGGGCACGCCGCCGTACGGCCTGTGCACCGGGCATCAGGACGCCGCGCCGCCGGTCGACGGTCCCGCGATCCTCGCCGGCCGGCTCGCCGCCGTCGCGCTGCTGCTCGGCGACTTCCTGCCGGTCAACAACAACGACGACGTGACGTTCCACGTGGTCGCGGCCGACCACGGCTTGGCCCTGCCGCCCGACGACCCGGACACCGCGGACACCCGGTTCCGCGAGTGGTGGGACGGGCCGGCGCTGACCGAGCTGCGCGACGACGAGTACACCGCCGATGGCCTCTTCGACGGCACGCTGCGGCGGGTGGACGCGGCGACCCTGCGCCATCTCGAGGAGGTCTTCGAGCTGGACAACGTGCGCTCCGTACTGTCGGTCATCATCGAGGACGTACCGCCGGAGCGGGACGAGGTCGACGCGGAGACCCGGGACAAGCACCTGGTGAGCTGGCTGGGTCGGGAGCTGTTCGCGCTGGTGCGCGCGCACGCGGCGGGTGCGGCGGACGCGGAGCCGCTGCTGGTGTACGGCTTCAACTGGTTCGACCTGTTCAACGAGGACGTCGACGACGAGTGCTACCGCGGCCAGCTCGTCTTCGTCGGCCCCGAGCGCGCCGTCACCCTCACCATGGACGTCCCGGTCTGACCCACCCAACGCTCCAGCGGAACCAGCTCTGTCTACAGGGACAGGTCGCGCAGAACGAGTGCACCGTGGAACGGCGCGGGCAGGTCGAGTACGCCGGCCGGCTCGGCGCTGGAATGCTGCTGGTACTTGCCTGACTCCTCATCGAGCGCGTACAGTTCCGCGATGAAGCCCGCCGGAGTTTCCCGCAGGATCAGGTACCAGGGGATGCCGGCCTCGGCGTAGACGACCATCTTCTGGTCGTACTCGTCGCCGCCGCCCGGCGACACGATCTCGCAGACCATCCGCACATTGGCGGGATCGGCCGGTCGTCCGCGGTAGGGGGTGCGGACGACCACGACGTCCGGTGAGCGGAAGCGATTGCCGTCGGCCATCCGGACATCCACCGGACCGAACACGAGGCGCTTGTTGCCGATCGCCGCGCGAAGCTGGAATATCAGCTCGCTCGCCGCGTACTGGTGTTCGGAGGTCGGGTCCGGGGTCAAGATGAGCCTTCCGTCGTGAAGCTCGACGCGAACGCCCTCGGGGAGCGCGTCGTAGTCCGCTTCGGTCCAGGAACCCTGGTGCAGGACGACGAGTTGGCCCAGGGCGACCTTGGCCGGGTCGTGTGCGGTGACGTCGAAGACCTCGGGCACGGAAGCACTCATCGCCGCGTCCTCCGGATCAGGGTGCGGTACCCGATCGACCATAGGGTCACGGTACGACAGATCGGGGTGACCAGCCGGTCAGCTCAGCTGAGCGCCTCCCGGGCGGATGTCCCGGTTTGACATTGCCGCCTCAACGACGCCACCCCGAATGGGGTCGGCTGCGATTTCATCGGGGTCGCGACCACAGTTCTGCTGTCGTACAC
>JBAUUM010000042.1:0-2381 GCA_049582705.1 Actinocatenispora sp. | reverse complement strand
ACCAGGTCGTCGACGCTGTCCCGGACCGGCCGCGCCGGATCGGGTTCGCCGCCGCGCAGCACGTCGACGATCTCGGCCAACCGCTCGGTGGCCTGCCCCGCGCCCGCCCGCAGTTCCGCGATCGCCGCGCGGTGCCGCTCGGCGATCTCCGGGTCGATCTCCAGCACCCCGGCGCGCAGCGCCAGCAGGCTCAGCTCGTGCCCGAGCGTGTCGTGCATGTCGTGCGCGATCCGGGTACGTTCCTCCAGCTGGGCGCGTCCCACCGCGGCGGCCGCGAGTTCGCTCTGCTGCCGGATCGACCGGCCCAGCCCGAACGGCAGCACCACCGTCAGCACCAGCAGCAGGAAGCCGGTCTCCCAGGACCGCCCGACGGCGATGGCGAGCGGTACGGCCAGCGTCGCCGCCACCAGGACGACCACCAACGCGGGTGCCGACCGGTGGATCCGGCGACCGGCGGGGAGGCTCACCACGAAACTGGCCACGGCCAGCGCGACGCTCCACACCGGCACGCCGTTGTCCATGCCCAGCCCCGCCGCCACGCTCGCCACCGCACACAGGCCGAGCGAGACCAGCGGGTACCGGCCGAGCACCAGCGCCGCCACCAGGGGCACGGCCAGCGCCCTGGTCGTCGCCCACCACGGCAGCCGCCCGGACGACACGGCCACCACGGACAGCAGCAGCGCGAGCAGGCCCAGCATCCACCACGGGGCCGGCGATGTCCGCAGTCCCCGGCCGTCGGACCTCGTCACGTCCGCGAACACTACAGCGCGGCCGGATGCCGCAGGACGTCCCGCGTCGGGGCGTCCGGGACGGGCAGCCGGGCCCGCCACAGCCCCACCCCCCGTGCGCCGAGCACGGCCACGTTCATCGCCAGGGCGACCAGTACCCACGCCACCAGCGCCGGAGAGTAGTAGGCCATCTGCAGGTGGGTGAGGTCGCGCCCACCACCGATGGCGTAGGTGAGTGCGTCCGGCAGGGCCAGCCACAGCAGGATCCGGGCGAGCCGCACCAGCAGACGTACCAGCGCTCGCCAGACCGGACGCGCGGCGGACCGGTCCACCCATCGCCGGGTGCGGAGCAGGGCGCGGACACCCAGCAGCAGGCTCATCATCGTCAGCGCGGCGACCACCAGGTCGACGATCAGGCGTACCGGCGTGGGCGCGTCCGGCGTGCCGCCATCCAGGACGGTGGCCAGGTCGTCCACCAGCTGCGCGACGCCCTCGTTGCCCAGGCCCATGCCGCTGTTGCCGGACACGGCGATGCCGTAGCCGTCGGGGAGCAGCATCTCGCCGGCGGTGTAGGTGAACCAGATGCCCTCGTGCCGTACCCGCCCGTGGTGGCCGGCCTCCCAGCCGAGCCCGTAGTCGATGCGCCGGTCCACCCGGTGCATGGCCGCGATGCTTCCGGCCGACACGACGCGCGTACCGTTCGCGCCCAGGCCGCCGTTGTTCTGCATGATCAGCCACTGCGCCATGTCCCGGGCGGTGGTGATGACGCCGTCCGAGCCGCTGACGAAGCGGTTCGGCTCACGGGCCCGGACGGACGCTCCGTACGCGTAGATGTGACCCTCGCGCATGCCCCGGGGGATGTCCCGTGGGGTCATGGTGATCGACGTGGTGGCGCGCATGCCGAGCGGCCCGAACACGTGTCGCCGGAGGTACTCACCGAACGGCTCGCCGGACACGAGTTCCACGACCCGCGCGGCGAGGTGGTAGTTCGTGTTCGTGTACCCGAACCGGGTGCCCGGCGCGGACGCGAGCGTCGCCTGGCGGGCCCGCACCACGACGCCCGCGAGCGAGTCCGGCTGTGGCAGGCTCTTCTCCGGCAGGGTGCCGTCGGTGATCCCGGAGGTGTGGTTCAACAGCTCCCGTACGGTGATCCGCGACCCGCGTGGGTCGGCGACCCGGAAACCCGGCAGGTACCGACGGACCGGCGCGTCCAGCGTCACCCGGCCGGAGTCCACGAGCTGCATGACCGCCAGCGCCGTGAACGACTTGCTGACCGACTCCACCGGCATCGGTGTCGTGGCGGTGATCGCCGCGCCCGCCGAGTCCCGGCCGTACCCGTCGACGTCCCACACCCGGCGTCCCTTGGTGACGGTGACGGCGATGCCCGGATAGCCGTGCGCGTGGGCGAAGTCCGCCACCACCTTCCGTACCGTCGCCCGGTCCGGTTCCTGTCTCGCGGATGCCGCACCCGGCACCCCGAGTGCCACCAGTCCCGCCAGCGCCGCGGCCACACCGCGGCACCACACCTTGCCCTGCCCCATGGCGAACTCCGATCGTCCGTTCAGAACGTCGGCAACGCTAGGGACCACCACGAGCAGGAGCACGACCTGAACGACAGCCCCGACCCCCGACCTTCGTCAGGTACCCCCCAAG
>JBAUUM010000041.1:0-1610 GCA_049582705.1 Actinocatenispora sp. | reverse complement strand
TCGCGCTGGGCGTCGTGATGCTGCTCGCGGCCCGCGCGCGGGGCCGTGCCGGCGCGCTGGACCCGACCCGGGTGGTACTGATCGGCATCGGGGTCGCGGCGGCGTCGAGCGCGCTGGTGCAGGTGCTGTCGCTGCGCGCGCACCTGCAGCTGGCCTCCGCGTTGACCTGGTTGGCCGGCTCCACCTACGCCCGGTCGGTCGGGGACCTGAGCTGGTTCGTCGGGCCGGCCCTGCTGCTCGTCGGGCTGCTGCTGGCCGCCCGCCTGCTGGACCTGCTGGGCCTGGGCGACGACCTGCCCCGCTCGCTGGGCGTGTCGCTGGGGCGTGCCCGGCTGGTCGTCCTGCTGGCCGGCGCGGTACTGGCCGCCGGTACGGCCGCGGTGGTGGGCACGGTGGGGTTCGTCGGGCTGGTCGCGCCGCACGTGGCGCGCCGCCTGGTCGGGCCGGCGCACCGCCGGCTGCTGCCGGTGGCGGTACTGCTCGGCGCGGTGCTGGTGGTGGCGGCGGACGCGGTCGGCCGGTGGGTGCTGGCCCCGAACGAGATCCCCGTCGGGGTGGTCACCGCGCTGGTGGGGGCGCCGTACCTGATCTGGCTGCTGCGTCGGCAGAAGGCCCGGAAGTGACGCGCCGCCCCGGCCCCGGGTGACGCTGGGTGGCTGTCGAGCCGCGCTGAGGGTCGCGTCCGGGATCACAGGATCCTGGGGAAGTCACCATGTTTTCAGCGGCTAGGCTAACCTAACTTTACGGAGCACCGTCGTCAGTCTGGTGGGGGAACGTGTCGATGCGGCCGGGTGTCTGGCAGCCGCGAGCTGCGGCGACGGGAGCGACCTCGTCGTGACCTCCGCCCTGATCGCCGCGCCGGCCCGGCCGCTCGACCCGGTACGACTGGCGTTGCGTCGGCTGCGCGCCGACCGTGCCACGTTCGGCGTCACCGACGGCCTGCTGACTCTCGGTGACCCGGCCGCCGGCTGGCTTCCCGCCACCTCGTTCGTGGACGGCAGCCTCGTACCCGACCTGCTCCGCACGCCGCGCCTGCTCTGGGACGCCCAGCCGCACGCCGCGGCGGCGCTCGCGTTCAAGCAGTACACGTACTGGCTGGCGATGCCCGCGGTGCTCGGCTGGGCGGTGGCCCGGCGGGTGCCGCTGATGAGCGCCGAGAACGTGGCGGTCCGGCTCGCCGACCGGGCGCCGTACGTCACGGTCGGCATGCTGCGCCCGCGCGTCGCGGTCCTGCCGGACGACCCGCTGGCCGGCCGGGCCGGGACCGTGGTCGCCGAGTCGCCCGCCACCCTGCTCGACGTGCTGCGCGGGACCCTGCTCGACCGGCACGTCGCGCCGCTGGTCGAGGCCACCCGCCGGCAGGTACGGGTCGGGGCACACACCCTGTACGGGCAGCTCGCCGCCGCCGTGACGTACGTGCTGGCCGGCGCTGCGCCGATCCTGCCCGGCTCGCCGGTCGAGGCCGCGGACCAGATCCTCGACGCCCTCGGCATGGCGCAGCTGGCGAAGCTGGAGGACGACGGGGGCGTGCCGACGGTCCGCCGTGGCACCTGCTGTCTCGCGTTCGTCGCGCCCGGCCTGCGGGGCCGGGTCTGCGCCGACTGCTGCAT
>JBAUUM010000040.1:0-2782 GCA_049582705.1 Actinocatenispora sp. | reverse complement strand
CCGCGATGGTGCGGTCAGACCGTGCCGGCGTACCGGTGGTACGCGGTGTCGGCGGCGTCCGCCGCCCGGAACGCGGCCCGGATCTCCCGCGCCCGCAGGTTGCTGTCCTCGGCGAGCCGCCGCAGCTCGCTCCTCACCTCACCGGCCGCGACGGCGCCGCCCGTGTCGGATCCCCACAGCCTCGCCCGCGACACGGCGGCCCACCCGACACCGATCCGCCCGCGAAGGTACCGGGCACGCTTCCCGGCCTCGATCTCCTGCGCCTCGTGCGCGTCGACCAGTGCCACCACCCGGGCGTGCGCCGCCTCGCAGACGTGCCAGAGCCGGTCGGCGGTCTCGTCGCCGGTGGTCAGGCCGGCGGCGTAGCTCAGCTCGGGCACCATGACCTCGCCGTGCCGGGGGGACGTGCCGATGCTCATTGGCCGGCTCCTGTCGTACTCGCGTGGTCGCGTCCTCGCGGACGACGGTGGGGTAACTGCGGCATGACTGTGGATACGCAGAGCCGGCCCGACTGGTTCACACGTTGTCAGGACCGGCCCTCGGTACCGTGTGACGCCCGGCCGCACGGAACGTCACACCGCGGCGGGTAGCCGGCAACTCCGAAACGGTCAGGCCGATTCCAGTTCGCGCTTCAACCGGTCCAGGGTGGCGCGCATTCCGGCCCGGTTCACGGACGGCCGGTCCGCGGCGACCTTCCCGGTGAAGATCCGCCCCAGCAGGTTGGCGCCGCGGGTCCGCTGGTCCTGCCAGTACTCGGTCACCTCGGTGCCGCCCGACGCGGCCGCCAACCGGTAACCCCAGCGCGACACCGGCATGCCGAAGGTCGTCACCTCGAAGGCGAACTCGACGCCGGGCTGCGCGACCACCACCCGGCAGGTGGTGAACCACACGAGGAATCCGCGGCGGTTGAAGCCGACGAAGCGGGCCGGCTCGCCGTGCCGACGCGACCACACCCACGCCGCGAAGCACTCCGGGCTCCACCGGGCCATCCGCCGCACGTCGCGCACCGCCCCGTACGCGACGTGCGTCGGGACGGTGATCGTGATCTGCTCGCTGACCTCGTCTGGCATGGGCCGCACGATAGTACGGCCGGCCCGGGCGCGACGGGCCGCACCGTCCCGGGGCTCCGGACGCCGGGGACGGTGCGGAACAGGCCCGGCCCGTCGGTCAGCTGCCCGGGCAGAGGACGGACTCCTCGACCGCCGTCACGGCCGCGCCGCGCTAGCCGGTGGCGTCCATGTCGGGCGGGAGGGCGCGATCGGGCTCGGTGACACCCAGCTCCGCGAAGAGCACCCGGGCCCGCTCCTGGTACTGCCCGGCGGCGCGCGGATTCCCGGGCCCCAGCGCCTCACCGAGACGCCGGTACGCGTACGCCTCCAGGTACCGGTAGCGCAGCGGGACCGCGATCGCGATCGCCCGCCGGTAGTGGTCCCGGGCGGCGTCCGACCGGCCGAGGCCCAGGCTGGCATCACCCATGTTGATGAGGATCTCGGTCTCGGTGCCGGTATCCTGGACCCGACGGGCCAGGGCCAGCGCCCGCTCGTGCTGGACGAGCGCGTCGGCGTACCGGCCGAGGCTCTGCTGCGCCATGCCGATGTGGGCCAGGATGTTCGCCTCGCCGTGCCGGTCCCCGCTCTGCTGGGCGAGCCACTGCGCGCGGTGCAGACACTCCAACGCCTCGGTGTGTCGTCCGGCCCGGGTGTACAGGCTGCCGACGACGTCGAGCGCGTAGCACTCGGCCACCGGCGAGGACTGGTGCAGCCGCAGGACCAGCTCGCACAGGTCGAGCGCCTCCGCCCGCCGACCCAGCCGGGACAGCGCCACCGCGAGACTGGCCAGCGCGAGCACCTCGACCCGGGCGTCACCGGCGGCGCGGGCGAGCTCCAGCGCCCGCTCGAACTCGTGCCGTGCCTGCGGGTACCGGTCCAGGCAGTAGTGGGACACGCCCAGCCGGTACCGCGCGAGGCCCTCCCCCGCCACGTCGCCCACCTTCCGGAACAGCTCCGCGGCCCGACCGGAATGATCGGCGGCCGTCGCGTACTCGCCCAGCCGCTGGTGCGCGTTGCTCAGGTCGACGCGCGCCTCGGCGGCCGCCCGGTCGTCGTCCCGCTGCCGGGCGGCCTCCAGCGCGATCCGGTGGATGCCGATCGCCTCGGTCATGTATCCGCGGGCCCGGAAGAACCACCGGGTCTGGTGGGCGAGCTGCCAGGCGTACAGATGCCAGTCGTGCCGCGCGGCATGGGTGATGATCGCGGTGAGGTTGGCCCGCTCCACCTCGCACCAGGCGATCGCCTCCGCCGCCGTGTCGAGGTCGGGCAGCTCGCCGGGCTCCGTGCCGAGCGGTTCGGTGGCGACGGCGTGGCTGAGGCACCCGGCCGCTCGTCGCGCCGTGTACACGTAGTGTCCGAGGACCCGACCGACGGCGGACCGGCGGACCGCCTCCGGCTCGGCCGCCTCGACCGTGGCCGTCGCGTGCTCACGGAGCAGGTCGTGCATGCTGTAGCGCCCCAGCACGCACTGCTGCAGCAGGTGCACGTCGACCAGGTGTTCGAGGAGCCGCTCGGCGGTGGCGACGTCGGATCCGTTCAGCGCCGCCGCCGCGTACTCGTCGAGGTCGTGCCCGGGGTACAGCCCGAGCCGGCGGAACAGTCGCCGCTGGTCGGGGGTGAGGCTGTCGTACGAGAGCGTGAACGCCGCGCCCAGGCTGCGGTCGCCGGCGGACAGCTCGGTCAGCCGGTGCCGGTCGCGGAGCCGGTCGACGAGGTGCCGCACCGTCCACGCC
>JBAUUM010000039.1:0-4503 GCA_049582705.1 Actinocatenispora sp. | reverse complement strand
GGCCAGGCCAGCCCGGTGGTCCAGTGTCCCGCGGGGTCGAGCTGCCAGCCGAGCGCGACCAGCCGGTCGTCGGCGTCCGCCGCCCGGCCCGCCACCGTGTCGGCGCCGGGCAGCTCCACGGTCAGCCGCTCCGGGGTCTGCCAGAACTGGGCGAGGCAGCTCTCGCCCAGCCGGGCCACCTCGAACAGTTGGAGCACCATGCCGGCGGGCAGCCCGCGGACCGCGGCGTTGATGCCGGACTCCAGCGATTCCCAGGTCCTCAGCTCGCGCGTCACGTGTCCCCGCCCGCGTCGTCGTACTCGTCCGCGCCGTCCCCGGCCGCCTCGGCGTCCAGTACGGCGGCGAACCGTTCCGGCATCAGGGACAGCTCCACGAACACCCCACCGTCCGACAGCCGCAGCTGGCCGCCCGGCAGCGCCCACCGGACCTGCGGGCTGCTCCCGGGACGCCGCTCGGACGGGGCACCGAGCACCTCGGTCAACGTCCGCGCCGCCCGCGCGAACACCGTCGCCCGGTAGTCGTCGAACTCCGGGGTCCGTTCCTTCTCCCCGTCGCCGAGGCGCACCACCAGCTGGGTCACCTCGTCGCCCGAGAACCGGATGTCGGCGAGACCGCCGAACGGCGCGAGCCCCGACTGCAGCACCATGCCGCCGGCGTCGGGGCCCGACTCGACCGACCAGCCCAGCTCGGCCGCGACCCGGGGCGCGTCCGACGCCGTCCAGCTGGGCCGTACCTTCGCGAGCGCCCCGGCGAGGTCCCGAAGCTGCTGGTCGGACACCGTGCGCCGGGTGTCCCGCAGTTCCTCCGAGCGCGACCGGCTGATGAACCAGCCCGTCGGTGCCCCGCCGGCCAGCAGTACGACGCCCTTCTCCGACGGCAGCTCCGGCGACGGCCGCACCGCCTCCGACTCGTACAGGTCCTTCGCCATCGTCTTCGCCGAGTACCACAGGGGAAAGCCGAAGCTGTCCAGTCTGCGGACGTCCAGGCCGTACAGCTCCATGTCCACGTCGCCCAGGAACTCTCGGATGCTCTCGACCGGGACGGGATGGAAGAACGCGTAGTCCGGATCGAGCGCATCGCAGGCGTCCCGGAACCTCGTCGCGAACTCCGCCTCGAAAAGGTACTCGTCACGCACATGGGCACGGAGGAAGTCCGAGCGGCCGAACACGAGCACCAGCGACCGGTATTCGTCGGGATCGTCGACGGTGACGACCCGTGCCGGGAGACCGGCGAACTCGGTGACGGCATCGGGCATCCAGTCCGCCGGCACCCCGGTCCGTGGCCGGATATCCAGCGTGAGCCCGATCCGCTCCGCGTGCTGCCGGAGCCAGGTCAGCTTGTCGAGCGCGAAGCCGCGCTCCGGAATGTCGACGATCTTGCTGTAGACGAACGCGGCGAAGATCTCGCGCCTGCTCATGTCACCACCACACCCGCGCGCGGCGCTGCGCCATCTCGTCCGTCAGGGGCTTGAGCACCCGCCCATCGTAGCGGCCACCCGCACGGTCGCCGGTACCGAGAAAGGGGCGGTTGGCTCGTCAGCCAGCACGAACTCGCCGGACGCGCCGGCGGCGCCACGGCTCCGAACGGTGCGGCCGGCGACGGGTCACCGGTCGAGGTCGGCGAGCAGGGCACGGTACGTGTCGCGGGCGGCCGTCACCCGGAAACGCCGCAAACGACCCGGTTCGGCGTCGCGTACCTGCCGGCCCCGGTCCGACCAGCACGCCGCCTCGGGCAGCACGTCGACGCCGTCGGGCAGGAACTTCAGCACCTCGTCGAGCGCCGCCGCCGCAGCGCGCAGGTCGGTACGGAGCTGGTCCCGGCCGGAGTCGGACAGTTCCGTCCGGTCCGTCGGAACGGACCCGTACGTGTCGGCGACGAACAGCCACTCGCCGGCGTCCAGCAGCTCCGAGGGGGCGTCGCCGGCCGCCCAGGCACCGTCCTCGGGTTCCGTCAGGTGCTCCGGCTGCCGGAACTCGAACGCGCGCTCCCGGCCGCACTCCACACACCGGCCCGTGTACCGCACCCGCCACTCACCATGTACCTCGGCCACCGAGCTGACCCGGCCGAAGTCCGACTCGCCACACGGGCACGGATGCAGCTCCATGTACAGGTGCGCCTCGTCGCTGCTGCGAGACAGGGGAATGGTCATGGCCCGCACACTAACCGGCACCCGCACCACGGTCAGCCGCCCTCGGCGCCGGTCTCCCGCAGCGCGATGGCCACGTCCCGGCGCAGCCGCGCCGCCAGCTCCCCGTCCGGCCCTTCCGCCTCGCGCAGCAGGTCCAGCAGCCAGGACTGCTCCGTCCTCGCCTGCGCCACCAGCCCGGCCCGGACCAGCGCGTCGCAGCGCCGGATCCGGGCCACCAGCGCGCTGCGGGTGTGGTCCCGGATCAAGGTCTGCCCAGCGTACTCGCGGGCGATCTCGCCGAGCTCCACCGCGAGTTCCTGCCAGCGGCCCTGCTCCGCCAGGGCGTCGGCCCGCCAGAGCCGGTCGTCGATCTCCTGGAAGCGCCGGCGTGCCCGGCCGGTGCGCCACCGGTGCCAGGGCGTGCCGGCCCCGGTCATCCCTCGCCCCGGGGGGCCGCCCCGTCCAGCCAGGTCACCTGCCCGGCCGCGCCGGCCTGCTGGAACAGCTCGGTGAGCGCGTCCCGGCCCGGACCGTCGCCCTGCACCAGTACGGCGGTGCCGGTGGTCGGCGCGCCCACCTCGCGGGCCAGCGCCACCAACGCCCCGTCGGCCAGCCGCAGTACGGCCATCTCCATCACCGCGCCCGCCTCGGTGACCCGCTCGAACCCGATGCCCAGCTGGTTGGCCACCCGCACCGGCGACAGCCCCAGGTACGCCACCGGCCGCACCTGCGGCGACGACCACTCGGCGACGGCGACCTGCTCGTACCGCCACTCGGGCAGTGGCCGCAGGCTCTCCAGCCGGACGCTGAGCCGGCCGAGGAAGTCCCGTACCCGGGCCTCGCCGTGACCCGTGGCCACCAGATCGCTCAGCGGCACCCGGCTCACCAGCGCCTGGCGGATCGCGTCGGCCACCTCACCGGCCGGCACGTGGAACATCCGGGTACGCACCACAGCCTCGGCGGTCCGGTCCAGTACCGCGTCGTCCAGGTCGGCGTCGAACCGGACCGACTCCAGCACGGCCGCGACCGGCTCCCCCCAGCCGTGCGCCGGCGGCGCGCTCACCACGCACCCGCCTGGACCCGGGCGTGGTGCAGCGCGCGCACCGCGTCCCGGATCGGGGCCGGGTCCACGCCCGGCGCCTGGTCCCTTACCGTGCCCTCGGCGGTGACCAGCACGGTGACGCTGCTGTCCGCGTCGGCGACGACCACCTCGTAGGCACCGTCCGGGCGGGCCTGGATCGCGCGAATGTCCATCGTCGGAGATCCTCTCACTCGGTGGTCAGCCCGGGATCGGTACGACGAGCGAACCGCCGTCCGCGGTGACCGCCACGACGAGCCCCGCGGGCGAGCCACGCAGCTCGAACAGCCCGGTCAGGTCGGCCACCTCGTGCCGGAGCCGGTCGAGCCGGTCCCGCTGGGCGTCGGTCAGACCGGCCGGCGCCACCGGCAGCAGCCAGCCCGCGAGGGCCTGGACCCGACGGTCGGCCGGTACCGGCACCACCTCCCGGACCGCCGCCAGCTGAGCCGCCAGCGCGGACAGGATCTCCCCCGCCACGGCGGGATCGTCGTGCGCGGCGTCCAGCTCGGACAGCCCGCTGTCCACCACCCAGCCCCGGTTCCGTTCGGGCAGCTCGGTCAGCCCGACGAAGACCCGCGCCGCACCGGACAGCGGCCAGTTGATCAGCGCGCCCAGCGCGTCGAGTTCACCGGCGCGGGCCAGGTGGACGGCACGGCCGATCAGGTCCCGGGCGGGTCCCTGGCCGACCGGGTCCGTCCCGTGCGCGGCGCCGCGCAGCGCCGCCCGGGCGTCGTGCACGGCGAGCACCGCGGCCACCACCGGACGGGGATCCCCGTACCGGCCGCGCATGAACGGATCGGGCTCCGGGTTCGCGCCCCGGACGCCGTGTTCCTCCGCGACCTCGAACCGGACCGCGAGCCCGTCGGCGAACGTCACCAGGTAGGCGTCCTCGTCGACCACGTCGATCCGGTTGACCGGTGGAACGCTCACTGGAAGACCCCCGCCGCCACGTACCGCTCGATCCAGTCCGCGGTCACCTCGTACGCCACGCCGGGGTACGGATCACGGACCAGGAACCGGCCCTGACCCACCGGTTCGACCACCACCATATGCAGGTTGCCGCCGGGTGCCGCGAGCACGGCGGCCATCCGGCCGCGCACGGCCTGGCCGAGCGCCTCGCCACCGCTGCCGAACCACACCCGGTGCCAGCCGCCGCCCGTACCGCCCGCGTCGTTGAGCGCGACGGCGAGCGCCTCCGGGGTCGCCCATTCGCCGAGCCGGCCCAGCAGCGCCGGCTGGCGTACCTCACCGCCGGTCAGCATCTCCCCGCACGCCGAGACGCAGGACCCCTCGTGGG
>JBAUUM010000038.1:0-6259 GCA_049582705.1 Actinocatenispora sp. | reverse complement strand
GGGCCGGCGACCACGGGTGGACAAGTCCCGCCAAAGGCACGAAGCCAGTCAGGGCAAGAGTCACACCCGTAGCCACCAACCCACAGCCCAACACGATCAGGCTGCGAACGGAATCCTCACAGTCAGGCCAGCGTCGGCACGGCGATCAGCACGCCGAGCGTCATCAGCCCGAACATCAGCCAGGCGATGTAGTCGCCCACGTGCCCGGAATGCAGGCGGTGCAACAGGTGCAGCGGCGCGCGGAGCCGACGCAGCTGGCGCCCGACTACGTCCGGCAGGTCCACCAGCGCCAGCACCGAGACCAGTACCGCCCCGCCGAACGAGAGCAGGCCCAGCAGCACACCCGCCCGCGTCCAGACCACCTCCGGCAGGTCCGCCCCGCTGCCGCCGGTCGCACCGTGCAGCGCCTGGGCCAGGTAGCCCGCGCCGTCGACGAACGTACCGGCCGCTCGCCCCGTCGCCGCCGCGAACGCCGGCACCACGCCCACCGCCAGTCCGCCCACCGTCAGCAGGACCACCGAGACGAGCATGGGCAGCGGCGCACGCGAGAGTGTCCGGGCCGTCTCCGGCTCCTCCGACTCGCCGGTGATCTCCTCGTCTGCCCGCACCGGGTCCGGATGGCGACCGAGGCCGAGGAAAATCCGGAGGCCCGCCCGCAGTACCGCGCCACCGGTCAACGCGGAGACCAGGACGAACAGCGCGGGCAGCCAGTGGTAGCCGGCCGCGGCGCCGGCCTCCTCGATGATGGCCTTGCCCAGGCCGGGTCCGAACGGTGCAGCCCGCTGAGCGTGACCGCGGCGAGCAGGAACAGCCAGCACGTCGTGTTGCGGTGGCCCGCACGGCCGTGCAGCCACGCCTCGTCCACGCTGCCGTACTGGTTGAGCAGCAGACCGACCAGCAGGAACAGCGCCGCCTTGATGCCCGCGTGGCCGAGCACGTACAGGGCGGTGCCGGCCAGGCCGGTGGGGTCGAGCAGGGCGAACCCGATCAGGAACAGCCCCACGTGCGCGATCGTCGAGTACGCCAGGAGACGCTTGAGGTGGCGCTGGCTGACGCACATCACCGCGCCGACCACGGCGGTGAGCACGCCGAAGGCGAGGAACGCGTGTCGCACCGCGGAGCCGGGGAGCACCCCCGCGAACACGGTCCAGTAGACGCGTGCCACGGCGTACACGCCGAGCTCCACCATGACGCCGGAGAACAGTACGCAGACGGGTGTCGGGGCCACCGCGTGCGCGTCGGCGAGCCAGAAGTGCAGCGGGACCATCGCGGCCTTCACCAGGAACCCGGCGCACAGCAGGACGAACGCCAGCACCACCAGTGCGTCGGCCCGATGACAGACCCCGCAGCCGCCGGGCACCGGGCGCCGCGGAGTCGCCCGGGCCGCCCGTTCCATGTGGTCAGATCACCGGGCCGTCGCGGCCCTCGGTGGCTGGATGGGACCGGTCCCGCCGTGAACGGTCCTCGGGCCCGCCGTCGCTGTCCGGGGCCACGTCCGCGTCCTCGTGTTCGGCGGCGAAGTCGTCCGACTCGTCGGGATCGGCGGCGCCCTCCGGCTGGCCGATCGGCGGTCGGCTGCGGTTGTCGCCCTGCTCGTCACGCACGATGCTGCCTCCTCGGGTTGCCTCTCCGGGCCCGCTACCCGCCACCACGTGGTGGGACACATTCGGATGCCCGGCCCGGCCGCGCCGGCGGCCGGCACCTCGCGGCAACGCGGGCTATCTCACCCGGTAGCGGTCGATCTCGTCCTGCTTGACGACCATGCCGTGTCCCGGGGCCGACATGTCCGGCGCGACCGTGCCGCCGGACGGGTCGAGCGTCCCGATGAACGCCATCGACTCGATGCGTTCATGATCGGCGAACCATTCGATGTGCCGGAAGTTGACGGTGGCGGCCCCGGCGTGCGCCGACAGGTTCGGCGCACAGTGCGCCGACACGTGCAGGTTGGCGGCTGCGGCGACGGCCGCGGTGCGCCGCCATTCGGTGTACCCGCCGCACCGGGTGACGTCCACCTGGAGGCAGTCGACGGCGCCGGCGTCGACCATGCGGGCGAAGTACGGCAGGTCGTACCCGTACTCGCCGGCGGCGACGTCGATCGTCGTGGCGTTGCGCACCAGCGCCAGGCCGGCCAGGTCGTCGCTGGAAACCGGCTCCTCGAACCAGCGGACGTCGTGCTGTTCGAGCTGCCGCGCCATCCGTCGGGCCTGTCCCGGTGTGTAGCCGCCGTTGGCGTCGACGTACAGCTCCACGTCCGCGCCGATCGCGGCCCGGGCGGCGCGCACGCGTTCGAGGTCCCTGGGCACGGCGCCGCCCCAGGACTCGCCGATCTTGATCTTCACCCGGGGGATGCGGTGCTGTTGGACCCACGTGTCGAGCTGGGTCCGCAACCGCGTGAGGCTGTGGTTGGTGAACCCGCCGCTGCCGTACAGGTCGACCGTGTCATGCACCCGGCCCAGCAGCCGGGTGAGCGGAACGTCGAGAACGCGTGCCGCCGCGTCCCACAGCGCGATGTCGACCGCGGACAGGGCACACGACACCAGCCCCGGCCGGCCGAGGTTGCGGATCTGACGCTGCATGCCGGCCCACAGCGCGGGCACGTCCAGTACCGGTCGGCCGCGGACGACGCCGGCGAGAATGCCCTCGATCAACGGCGCGCACGCCGCGTCGGCGTACGTCCAGCCGGTGCCGGTGGTGTCCCCGGCCCGGACGTGCACCACCACCATCGTGGTGCCGTCCCACGCCAAGGTGCCGTCGGCCTCCGGCGTCTCGGTGGGTATCCGGTACGCGGTGGCCGTGACGCTGTCCACGCACGGCCCGTCGGTGCTCGTCGCGGACGTCATGATCGCCGCCCGCCCGTGCTCGACGGCCGTCCGCGCAGTACCCGGGCAACCGTCGCCGTGGCGGCGGCGAGCACACCGGTCCCCAACACGGCCGCCGCGCCGACGGCGACCGCCTTCGCCGCGGCACCGGGCGGCGACGGCCGGCGGGCGTAGCGCTGTTCCGGCATACCGGTGGTGTCCGTGCCGCCCGAACCGGCGAGCAGCTCCGCCAGGTGGACGGCGCCGCGACCTCCGCTGTCCAGTTCCTCGATCTGCGTCCGGCAGCTGAACCCGTCGGCCAGCACCACGGTGGACCGGTCGGCGTCGCGCACCCGTGGCAGAAGTACCCGCTCGGCGCAGGCCTCGCTGACCGACAGATGCCCGGGCTCGAAGCCGAAGTTGCCGGCCAGCCCGCAGCAGCCCGAGTCGAGCTGCTCCACCTCGACGTTGGCCGCGCGGAGCAGCCTGGTGTCCGCGTCGAACCCCGTCACCGCGTGCTGGTGGCAGTGCACCTGGGCCAGCGCCCGTACGGTGTCCCGCGCGACCGGCGGCGGCTCGTAACCGGGCGAGTGTTCGGTGAGCAGCTCGGCCAGGGTCACCGTCTGGTCGCGGAGCCGCCGAACGTCGTGGTCCTCGGGGAACAGCTCACCGGCGTCCGACCTGAGTACCGCCGTGCAGCTGGGTTCCAGGCCGACGACCAGGCCGCCGTCCCGAAGATGCGGCGCCAACTCCCGTACGGTGCGGGTGAGGATCCGCTTGCCGGTGGCCAGCTGCCCGGTCGAGATCCAGGTCAGCCCGCAGCACAGCGGCGTGCCGGGCATGGTGACGGTCCACCCGGCGTCCTCCAGTACGTGCACGGCGGCCCGGCCGATGTGCGGGTGGAAATGGTTGGTGAACGTGTCCGGCCACAGCAGCACCGTGCCGCGGGTCCCCGCACCGGCATCGCCGCGCCGCGGGCGGCGGCTGAACCACTGCTGCAGCGTCTCCCCGGCGAACAGCGGGATGTCGCGGTCCTCGATCCCCGCGGCGGCCACCGCGAGGCGGGACAGTACCGGGGCACGGGTGAGCGCGTTGACCACCCGCCCGGCCCGCAAGCGGCCGACCAGTTGCGCGACCGCCGGCAGCCACCCCATCGACAGGTGCGCGCGGGGACGTCGCCACTGCCGGCCCTGGTAGTGGTGGGCGAGGAACTCGGCCTTGTACGACGCCATGTCGACGTTGGCCGGGCAGTCGGACTTGCAGCCCTTACAGGCCAGGCACAGGTCCAGCGCGTCCCGGACCTCGGTGGAACGCCAGCCGTCCTGGATCGGGCTGTCGCCGTGCCCGTCGAGCATCTCGAACAGCAGCCGCGCCCGGCCCCGTGTCGAATGCTCCTCCTCGCCGGTGACCTGGTACGACGGGCACATCACCTGGCCGTCGTTGGTGTGCTGGCGGCAGCGCCCGACCCCGACGCACCGGTTCGCGGCCTGGGCGAACGAGCCACCGTCGTGCGGGAAGCGGAAGAACAGGTCCTGCGGCGCGGCCGGCGACCAGTCGCCCCCCAACCGGAGGTGCGCGTCCAGCGGTGCCGCCGGTACGACCTTGCCCGGGTTCATCCGGTTCTCCGGGTCGAAGATCGCCTTGAGCGTCCCGAACGCCGTCATGAGTTCCGGCCCGAACATGCGCGGCAGCAGCTCGCCGCGGGTCTGTCCGTCGCCGTGCTCGCCGGACAGGGAACCGCCGAACTCGACCACCAGGTCCGCGGCCCGTTGCAGGAACCGCCGGTACGCCGCCACCCCGTCCGCGGTGTACAGGTCGAACGGGATGCGGGTGTGCACGCAGCCGTGGCCGAAGTGCCCGTACAGGGCGGGGCCGGTGTCGCTGCTGTAGCCGAACTCCGTGTACAGGTCCTGCAGCCGGCGCAGATAGTCGCCCAGCCGCTCCGGCGGTACCGCGGAATCCTCCCAGCCCTCGAAGGTGTCCGGCCGGCCCGGGATGTGCGCGGTGGCGCCGAGCCCCGCCTCCCGCACCTTCCACAGGTGCGCCTCACGGGCCGGATCGTCCAGTACCGCGGTCTCGGCGTCGTGCTCGGACTCGTGGATCGCGTCCAGCATGCGGTGCGCCCGCTCGTCCGCCTCCTCGACGGTGTCGCCGCCGAACTGGACCATCAGGAACGCGTTCCCCTCCGGCAGCCCCCGTACCGCCCGCAGGTTCAGGTGCTTGACCCGTTCGTCCCGGATCAGCTTCGCGTCCAGGCCCTCCAGAGCGATCGGTTCGTGTTCCACCACCGCCGGTACCGCGTCCGCGGCCTTGTCCACGCTGGGGAATCCCAGCACGACCAGGGTGCGCTCCTTGACCACCGGTACCAGCTTGAGCTTGGCGCGCAGCACCGTCACCAGCGTCGACTCGCTGCCCACCAGCAACCCGGCCACGTCGAAGCCGTGCTCGGGCAGCAGCGAGTCGAGGTTGTAGCCGGACACCCGGCGCGGAATGTCGGGGAAGCCCTGTCTGATCTGGTCCGCGTACGAGTCGCGGAGCCTGCGCAGCCGGCGGTACACGGTGGCCCTGCGGTCCCCGTGCCGCTCGATCGCCGCGTACTCGTCGTCGCTGGTCGGACCGCACCAGAACCGGGTGCCGTCGTAACAGAGCACCTCCAGGGCGACGATGTTGTCGACGACCTTCCCGGTGCGCTGCGCCGTCGCGCCGCACGAGTTGTTGCCGATCATGCCGCCCAACGTGCAGTTCATGTGGGTCGCCGGTTCCGGACCGAACCGCAGCCCTGTCGGGCTCAGCTGGCGGTTCAGCTCGTCCAGCACGATCCCGGGCTGCACCACGCACGTCGCGTCGTCCGCGTCCACCGACTCCAGTTCGTGGCAGTACTTCGACCAGTCGAGCACCACGGCGGTGTTGGTGCACTGACCGGCCAGGCTGGTCCCGCCGCCCCGGGACAGCACCGGCGCGCCGTACTCCCGGGCCACCGCCACCGCGTCGACCGCGGCCTCGACACCGCGCGGCACGACCACGCCGATCGGCACCTGACGGAAGTTCGACGCGTCCGTGGCGTACGCGGCCCGGCTGCCCGCGTCGAAGCGCACCTCGCCGTCCACCCGGTCCCGCAGGGCACGTTCGAGGCTCCGGGCGTCCACGGCTCCTCCGGTCCCGGAGACCGTGACGACGGGGTCTGGCAGATCGATCTGGCTCACCACGAACCTCCGACTGTGGACTTGTCCGGTGCGTCTGCACGCCCTCTACCCCGGATCGCCGCCGCGCATTCGACCGGTGCGGTCGGCGCGTCGCCAAGCGGCGCGGTCCGGACACCGTCGCGGAGGCGGTCGTTCGACCTGCCGGAACCGTCGCCCGGTGGCACGATCAGGACAACCAGCGAAAGGAGTCCGCGGATGCCTGACGTGGTAGTGGTCACCGGTGCCAGCGGTGGGATCGGCCGGGCCGTGGCCCGCGCC
>JBAUUM010000037.1:0-27227 GCA_049582705.1 Actinocatenispora sp. | reverse complement strand
CGGACGGCGCGACCGCCGGACGGTGCGGGCGCCGGAACGGGGACGCCGCGCCGCCCGGTCAGGCTCCGGCGACGGCGTCCCGGGCGAGCTGGCTGACCCGGTCCAGCGTCGGCTCCCGGATGATCTGACCGAGCTGGGCCATGAACGTCCCCTCCCGCTCGTCGCCCACCACGTCGCGGGACACCGCGGCGAGCATCGACAGCAGCAGGATCGAGTTGCCGCCCAACTGGTGGAAGTCGGTGCCGCCGTCGATCCGGCCGTGGTCCACGCCGAGGGTGGCGGCCCAGATGTCGCGCACCCTGTTCTGCGTCGGGTCGGCGACGTCGACCGCGTGGTGCGCGGTGCCGCCGTCGGTCGGAGCCAGCGGATCGGGCAGCGCCCGTACGTCGAGCTTGCCGTTCGGCGTGTGCGGGATCCGGTCGATGAACGCGATGCCGGACGGTACGAAGTGCCGGGGCAGCAGCTCGGACAGGTACCGGTGCAGCTCCGCCGGATCCGTGGTGCCCTTGCTGACCGCGTATGCGTACAGCCGCTTGCCCGCGCCGTGCGGGTCGTCGCGGGCCACCACCGCGGCCTGGCTGATGTCGGGGTGGCTCTCCAGCGCGTGGGTGACCTCGGCCGGCTCGACCCGGTGACCCATGATCTTCACCTGGTCGTCGGCGCGACCGATGAACTCGATCTCCCCGTTGGGCAGCAGCCGGGCCACGTCGCCGGTCCGGTACACCCGGGTGCCGTCCGCGAGCCGCAGGAACCGCTCCCGGTCCAGGTCCGGCCGGCCCCGGTAGCCGCGGGCCAGCTGCGCGCCGCCCAGGTACATCTCGCCCGGCTCGCCGGGCGCCACGTGCCGGCGGTCCGGGTCGAGCAGGTGCACCGTGCAGTTGGCCATCGGCCGGCCGATCGGCACCACCGTCGCGGTGGCGTCCAGCTGCGGGTCGTACGGGTGGGTCAGGCAACCGATGGTGGTCTCGGTGGGGCCGTAGTGGTTGACGATCCGGCAGTCCGGCCCGAACAGCCGCTGCGCCCGCTCCACCACACCGGTGCGCAGCGCCTCGCCGCCCACCACGAGAAGCCGGAAACCGGTCGGGCGCAGGTTCAGCCGCTCGATCAGGTCCAGATGGGACGGGGTGAGCTTCAGCGCGGTGGCACCGGACTCCTCGACCAGGTACGTGAGGCTCAGGTGGTTGGGCTCGTCGGGCACCAGCGTGATGCTCCCGCCGGACAGCAGCGGCGTGAACAGCGCCGTGTTGGGCAGGTCGAACGCGAGCGAGGTGAACAGCCCGAACGTGGTGCCGCCGTCGACCTGGAACGTCTCCCGCGCCCACGTGACGTAGTTGACCAGGCTGCGGTGTTCGACCTCCACGCCCTTCGGTGTCCCGGTGGAGCCGGACGTGTAGATCACGTACGCGAGGTCCGTCGGCCCGGGGCCGGCACCGGCGTCGGCGTCCGGCCGGTCGGCGAGCTCGTCGAGCACGACGGTACGGCAGCCGTCGGGGGTGATCCGCCGGTCCCGGTACGCGTCGTGGGTCAGGCACAGCGGCGCGCCCGCGTCGGCGAGCAGTTCGGCCAGCCTGACGTCCGGATGCTGGGTGTCCAGCGGCAGGTACGCGGCGCCCGCCTTGAGTACGCCCCAGATCGCCGCGACGGTGGCCGGCGACCGGTCGGCGACGAGCCCGACCACCGTGCCCGGTCCGGCGCCCTCGGCACGCAGGTACCCGGCGACCGACTCGGAGCGGCGGTCCAGCTCCGCGTACGTCTGCCGGCCGTCCGGCCAGCGCAGCGCCGTCGCGTCGGGGGTGTCGCGGACCTGTCGGCGGAACATCGAGACCAGGGTGTCGGCCGGTACCTCGGTCGTGGTGCCGTTGCCGACCCAGGAGCGGTGCGCACGGGGCGACAGCGTCTCCTCGAGCCGGTCGAGGACCTCGTCCATCCGTTCGGCGTTGCCCGGCCCGTTGCACCACGTCATGGTGATCTCGGTACGGCCGGCGCACTCGACGGTGTTGACGTCCGGCGGGCTGAGCGCGGTCAGCGCGGAGAGCAGGTACACGGTGCGCGGCTCGTACGTCGCGAGCCGGAAGTCCGCCAGTTCGACCCGGCCCAGGTTGGAGAGCACGGAGGCGGAGGCGTACCGGTTGTTCGCCGCCCCGTCGACGGCCCGGATCATGGTGCGCAGCGCGCCCAGTGGCATCCGCAGCATCGCCGACTCGACCCGGCCGCCGATCTCCCGCCCGGCGGCCATCGCGGTCAGCAGTCGCTCGTGCAGCTCGTGCCAGGACCGGCCGGCCGGTACCTCGTAGATCTCGCTCTGCGACAGGTTCCCGGTGGACCGGATGTCCGACGCGTGCCGGCGCAGGTCGAACGCGATCGCGAAGCGGCCCGGGTCCATGCCGTAGATGTCGGTGAGCGCGGTGGCCACCTTGGCCGCCAGCGCCGGATGGTGACCGTCCACGGTGCGCCGGCGCCAGAGCGACCGGGGCCGGTTGCGGCTCGGTGGCCCGACCGGCGACACGCAGTCCAGCTTCGGGCTCAGTTGCGAGGTGGGCAGCCCCAACGCGTCGATGATCTCGTCGCCGGTGCGGGTCGAGTCGGCGCCGAGGACCGGTTCGCCGCGCAGCGCGCGGAACACGTCCTGGGCGAACATGAGCAGCCCCATGCCGTCCAGTACGGCGTGCGAGCCGCGGAACACGACCGCGGACGGCGTGCCCGGGCACCACAGGACCTCGCACATCGACCCGTCCCGGTCGGGCAGCGGGTCGTGCAGCGCGGGCAGCTCGGTCATCTGACCGGACGGCGGCGCGGGAACCGTTCGTACGGTGGGGTTCCGGCCGGAGTCGACCCACATCCGGCCACGGCGGACCAGCCGCATGCCCGGCGACGCGGCGGCGGCGACGGCGACCGCCGCGGTCAGGTCGGCGATGTCGAGCTGCCCGACACCCTCGACCACGTTCTGTACGACGGGCGACCGGTTCGGCGGATGGGCGAGGAACCACCACTCGCTCTGCAGGATGGGTTTGCGGAAGTCGCCGCTGGCCCGGTCACTGCGCATTCCGCCTCCAGATTCCGGCATGCTGGCGGCGCCCCGCCACGGCGTGGGGACCGCGGGTGTCCGTCGGCGGCTGCCGCGGGCGCGGGCGCGGAGCCACCAGCCCGGGCATTCCTATCACCGGCGTTCTGAGGAAACTCCCAGACCGTCGGGTCCGGGCCTGTCCCGCCCCGGTGTTCGTAGGGATTTCCCCAGCACCCGGCTGATAGGAAGGCTCGAAGCGGTATCGGGTGACCATGATCATCCGTCGGTCGGCGGACATCGGGCGTTGTCGGGCTCCTCGGGAAGACGGGACGTGGTGGCTGTGACGGTCAGTTGTGGGCTGATCGGGCTCTGCCCGGAACCCGGCAGGCGTCGCCCCGCCCGCCCGGCACCCGCCACCGGCCGGGGCTGTCCGTGACCCGCCCGGGTGGCCGTACGGGTGCCTGGCTGAGGGCGGCCCAGACCATCCCGCAGAAGCCGCAGACCGACTGGGGTCGGGAGTCCTGGTGGGGCACCACGCCGCAACGGATTCCGCCCGCCACGCAGGGGGCCGGCATCTGGCCGGGTCCCGTCGCGTCGGGAACCGTACCGCTGGAGGACCCGGGCCACCTGACCGGCGAGCTGCCCGTACTGGGCTCGGCGTACCAGCCGGTCACCACCGGCAGCGTGGACGACGCGATCTTCGTCCGCGGTCTGCGCAAGCAGTACGGCGACACCACCGTGCTGCACGGCATCGACCTGTCCGTCCAGCACGGCGAGGTGTTCGCGCTGCTCGGCCCGAACGGCGCCGGCAAGACCACGGCGGTGGAGATCCTGGAGGGGTTCCGGCCCCGGCACGGCGGCGAGGTCCGGGTGCTGGGCGTGGATCCGCATCATCCCACCGAGCAGTGGCGCAGCAAGGTCGGTGTGGTACTCCAGTCCACCGCGGAGTTCGAGGACCTGAACGTCGCCGAGGTTCTGAAGCACTTCGCGCGCTACTACCCGGATCCGTACGACCCGGCCACGCTCATCGACATGGTCGGCCTGACCGAGAAGCGCCGCAGCCGGATCGCGAAGCTGTCCGGCGGGCAGCAGCGCCGGATGGACGTGGCGCTGGGCATCATCGGCAAGCCGGACCTGTTGTTCCTCGACGAACCCACGACCGGCTTCGACCCGCGCAGCCGCCGCGACTTCTGGCAGCTCATCCGGAGCCTCGCCGACAACGGCACCACGATCGTGCTGACCACGCACTACCTGGACGAGGCCGAGTTCCTGGCCGACCGGGCCGCGGTCATCGTCGGCGGCCGGATCATCGACGTGGCGCCACCGGCGACGCTCGGCGGCCGGGACGTGGAGGCCAGCGTCGTGTCCTGGCAGGGCACGAACGGTCAGGAGTCCGTGCACACCACGACGCCCACGAAGGTCGTCATGGACCTCTCGATGGACTTCGACGGCGACATCCCGGGGCTGACCGTGGTGCGGCCGACCCTGGAGGACGTGTACCTGCAGATGATCGCGGCCGCGGAAGAGGTACAGAAATGACGACCACGGGCACCCGGCTTCCGCTGCCGGCAAAGCCGCACACGCACCGGCGGTCCGCGCGGCGGAGCATCCAGGGCAGCCTGGTACGGGCGGTGTCGCTGGGCCTGGCCCGCGGTCGGCTGGAGACTCTGCAGTTCTTCCGTACCCGCGAGGCGGTGATGTTCTCGCTGCTGTTCCCCGCGTTCATGATGATCGTGCTGGTCACCCTGTTCGGCTCGAACATCTCGCCGGACGTGGAGTACAGCCAGTACCTGGTGCCCGGGATCATCGCCTCGGGGCTGATCACCGGCGGCTTCCAGACGCTGGTCATCCAGATCCCGATCGAACGCGACCGCGGCGGGCTGAAGCGGCTCGCCGCCACGCCGATGCCGAAGTCCGCGTACTTCATCGGCAAGACGATCATGGTCATCGTCACCAGCGTCATCCAGCTCGTCATCCTGCTGGTGGTCTCGAAGCTCGCGTTCGACGTGAAGCTGCCGGCGACGCTCGGTGACTGGGAGACGTTCGCCTGGGTCTACCTGCTGGGCATCACCGCGTGCACCCTGTGCGGGGTCGCGATGTCCTCGATCCCGCGCAACGGCAAGACCGCGCCGATCGTGATGGCGCCGATCAGCCTGATCCTCCAGTTCATCTCGGGCGTGTTCACCACCCAGTCGCACGTGCCGAAGTGGATCCAGTACGTCGCGGACGTGTTCCCGCTCAAGTGGATGTGCCAGGGGATGCGGTCCACGTTCCTGCCGGACAGCTTCGCCAAGGCGGAGACCGGCGGCGGCTGGCAGCTCGGCTGGGTGGCCGCGGTGACCGGCGCGTGGGTCGTGCTCGGTCTGCTGCTGTGCCTGCGCAGCTTCCGGTGGACGAAGTCACGGGACGGTGGCTGAGGCCGGGAACCGGCCGAGACCCGTAACCGGTACGTACTGCCGACAGCCAGCGGAGGGTGGTCGTGGCGCACATCGCATTCTTCACGCCGTCGTCGGCGGGGCACCTCAACCCGACCCTCGGCGTGGCCGCGGAGCTGGTCGACCGTGGGCACCGGGTCACGTACGCGACGACCGAGGACTTCGCCGCGCGGGTCAAGGAGGTCGGCGCCGGCCTGGTCGGCTACGACGAGAGCATCGGCGAAGAGTTCCGCTCGTTCCGTTTCGTGGGCTCCAATCTCATCGACTCGATGGCGGCCTGCTACCAGGAGACGGCCGCGATCTACCCGGTGCTGCGTGACGCGTTCGACGCCGACCGGCCGGACCTCGTGGTGTGTGACAACGGCGCCTGGTGGGGACGGCTGCTCGCCGCGCACTGGGACGTACCGGTGGCGCAGAGCTGCCCGATGTTCGCCTTCAACGACCACTGGTCGATGAGCGAGAAGTACACGAAGCTCAACCCGTTGCATCCGCGGCTGTTCCTACTGTTCGCCCGGCTCACCAAGCTGATCCGCGGCCTCGGCGTCGACATGACACCCAAGACGCTCGTCACCGGCGCCGGCATCGGCACCCGCCTGGTGTTCCTGCCGCGGGAGTTCCAGTTCGCCGGCGACACCTTCGACGGGTCGTTCCGGTTCGTGGGCCCGTGCCTACGGGACCGGCGGTTCCTCGGCGAGTGGGAACATCCCGGCCACGACGGACCGCTGCTGCTGTGCACGCTCGGCACGATCTACAACACCAGGCCGGACTTCTTCCGTACCGTCATCGAGGCGTGCGCGGACCTGCCCGGCCACGTCGTGATCGCCGTCGGCGGGGGAGTCGACCCGGCCGACCTCGGCCCCCGACCGGCGCACATCGAGGTGCGCTCCTTCGTACCGCAGATGAAGGTCCTGGAGCACGCGGACCTGTTCGTCACGCACGCCGGCATGGGCTCCACGATGGAGTCCCTCTACTACGGCGTACCGATGCTCACCGTGCCGCAGATGTCGGAGGAACAGGCCAACGCCGACCGCGTCGTGGAACTCGGGCTCGGCCGGACCCTGGCCGCGTCGGACCGTTCCGCCGAGCGGCTACGCGCCGAGATCGACTCGATGCTCGCGGACCCGACGCTGCGGCCGAGACTTCAGGCGATGAAGAACGCCACCCGTGACTCCGGTGGCGCCCCGGCCGCCGTGGCCGCCCTGGAAGCACTGTTGGAAGGATCGTCATGACCGCGGAGACCACGGACCTCAGTCGCCACGCGCTGCCCGACGGGCGGCTGATCGCGTGCACCCACGAGCACGACCCGCTCGGCTGGTCCGGTCTGCTGGAGGACTCACCGTACGACGACGGGCTCGACGAGCTGGCCGCCGGTGACGTGATCCTCGACGTCGGCGCGCACATCGGCCTGACCTCGCTGTACTTCCGGCACCGGGTGCCCGGGGTGCGGCTGATCGCGTTCGAGCCGGCGCCCCTGTCGTACGCGTGTCTCGCGGACAACTTCGCCCGGCTGTTGCCGGACGCGACCGCGCTGAACGTGGCGATCGGGGCGGAGCCCGGCGAGGCCGAGCTGACCGTCTACCCCAACCACACGATGATGGCCACGCTGCACGTCAACGACGCCGACGACGAGGCCAACCTGACCGCGGTACTGGACAACTGGCAGGTGGACCCGGCGGCGCGGGAGGAGTTCTGGCGCGACTTCCGGGCCGGCATCCAGCACATCACGGTGCCGGTACGGACCCTGGCCGACGTGATCGACGAGTACCGGATCGAGCGGGTCGGCCTGCTGAAGATCGACGTGGAACGCGCGGAACTCGACGTGCTGCGCGGGATCCGGGACGACCAGTGGGACCGCATCCGGCAGCTCGTCGTCGAGGTGCACGACATAGAGGAGAACCTCAGCGAGGTCCGCGCCACGCTCGCCGAGCACGGCTTCACCTGCCGGGCCTTCCAGGAACCGCTGTTCGCCGGCGGTAGTGTGCACATCGTGTTCGCCACCAGGGAAGCCCGCGACTGCAATGGCTGACCGGCTGCGCGTCGGCGTACTGGGCTGCTCGGCGATCGCCTGGCGACGCACGCTTCCCGCGCTGCGCGCGGGGGACCGTACCGTGGTGACGGCCGTGGCGAGTCGCGACGCCGACAAGGCCAAGCGGTTCGCGACGGCCTTCGACTGCGACGCCACCGGCTACGAGGAACTGCTCGCCCGCGACGACGTGGACGCCGTGTACCTGCCGCTGCCCACCGCGTTGCACGTCGAGTGGGGCAGTCGGGTACTGCGGGCCGGCAAGCACCTGCTGGTGGAGAAGCCGGCCGCCACCACGGCGGCGGAGGCCCGCGCCCTCACCGACCTCGCCGCCGCCGAGGGCCTGATCGTCCGGGAGAACTTCACCTTCCTGCACCACGCCCAGCACGCGGCGGTACGGGACCTGGTCGCGGCGGGACGGCTCGGCGACATCCGGTCCTTCTCGGCGGAGTTCTGCTTCCCGCCGCTGCCCGACACGGACATCCGGTACCGGCCCGAGCTGGGCGGCGGCGCGCTGCTGGACGCCGGGGTGTACCCGATCCGGGCGGCGCAGCTGCTGTTCGGCACCGAGCAGCGGGTGGCGGGCGCCGTCCTGCGGATGGACCCCGAACGGGGTGTGGACGTCGCGGGCGAGGCACTGCTCGTCTCCGGCACCGGCGTGCTGACCAGCATCCGGTTCGGTTTCCAGCACAGCTACGGCTCGTCGTACTCGCTGTGGGGCAGCACCGGCCGGCTCCGGTTGGACCGCGCGTTCACCCCGCCGCCGAGCTGGCAGCCGACCCTGCGGATCGACGAACAGAACCATGCCGAGGAGATCGTGCTGCCGCCGGACGACCAGTTCCAGCGCGCGATCGACTCGTTCGCCACCGCGGCCCTCGGTGCCGAGGGCGCGGCTGCCGAGGCCGAGGCGATCTCCCGGGCGGACACCGTACGCACGATGGACCTCGTCGACCAGATCCGTGCCGCCGCCGTCGTGATCCCGGCGCCCACCGACCCGTCCTGACTCTGCCCCGCTCGGAGTGTGGCCGGGTCCGGGCGCGACCCGATCTGGCCTCGCCCGAGCCCGGCCGCGCCCCGATCGGGACGCGGCGGGTGTCGTACGGCCGGTCAGGGCTGGGCGGTGACCGCGGCCAGCGTGTCGGAGAGTTCCGCGCGGTACCGCAGGCATTCGGCGTAGTCCGGCAGCAGGCCGCGTTCCCGGGCCTCCGCCAGGGTGGGCGCGGTGGCGTCCTTCTCGGACAAGATCGGTTCCGGCACCGGCCAGGTGATGCCGAGCGCCGGGTCCATCGGGTTGATGGCGTGCTCCCGGGCCGGGTTGTAGACGGCGGAGCAGACGTAGGTCAGTACCGAGTCGTCCTGGTCGGCGCAGAACGCGTGGCCGAGCCCCTCGCCCAGGTACACCGCGCGCCGGTCGGTGTCGTTCAGCTCGACGGTGGCGTGCTGGCCGAACGTGGGCGAGCCGACCCGCAGGTCGATGATGACGTCGAGGCCGCCGCCGCGCACGCAGGTGATGTACTTGGCCTGCCCCGGCGGCACGTCGGCGTAGTGGATGCCGCGCATCGCGCCGGCGGTGGACACCGCGACGTTCCACTGCGCCATCCGCAGCGGATGCCCGACGTGCTCGGCGAGCCGGTCGAAGCGGTACAGCTCCATGTAGGAGCCGCGCCGGTCGCTGTGGGTGACCGGGGTGATCTCGAATGCGTCGTCGATGGGCAGCGGACGGATCTTCACGGTGTGGTCCCCCGGAGGCAGCGACGCAGTGGCGAGAATGACCGCACCGTATGGCGTGTTCGTCCCCGCGCGTTCTTTTCGGTGCGTTGTTGTTCGATGGTCTGGGTGTCGTATCCGTGCCGGCACTCAACCGCTGCGGGTGCGAATCCGCGGTGTGCGTATCAGGGTGCGAATTCGTGGTGTCGACGTTCCGTCGGACCTGCGGCTCGGGTCGAGCCATTGGAATGTTCTACCACATCACGGCAGGCCCGGACAATGCCGCGGATCGGTGCCCGGCGTGCTGTGGGTCGGCCTGACCGGATCCGGTCGGAAAGACTAGGGGAAATCCTGGCTCGGGCCAAACTCCCGGCTGGTAGCTTGGGTCGGTCCGTCCATTCCGCCGCCGATTGGCGGCCGGGCCGGTGCCGCCGAGTGACGGGTCGATCGTTGTCCGCGCTCGGATGGGGTTGTCATGGCTGGAGCCACGGGTCGGCACTTCGCGTTCTTCCTCTTCCCGGACTTCGGTCACCTGCTGCCCACCCTGGAGATAGCCCGTGAGCTGCGGGACCGCGGCCACCGGGTGACGTACGTGGTGGACGAGGCGTACGCCGGGCCGGTGGCCGACGTCGGTGCCCGGCACGTCGGTTACCAGGCGGGCCGCCGCGCGTTTGCCGACGGCAGTTTCGAAGACACCGGGGACGTCGGGATCAAATATCTGGAGACGTGTATAGAAACCGTTCTGCCGCTGGCCCGCACGGCTCTGGCGAACGATCCTCCGGACGTTCTTCTGTACGACTACGAGAATTTCGTCGTGGCCCGGACGTTGGCCGGTGAGTGGGATGCCACGAGCGTGCAGTTCTCCCCGTACCTGGCGTCGAATGACAATTTCTCGCTACGCGGGGAAATGTTCAAGTTCAACTTCGACAACGAACTCGTGCAGCGCACGGTCGACATTCTCCAGAAATTCATCAGCGACCAGGGTCTCGACCCGGGGGTGATCTGGAGCTTCGCCCGTGAGTACGACGAACGGAATCTGGTCGTGGTGTTCCGCGACTTCCAGCCCAGCGGTGAGACGTTCGACGGACGGTACGTGTTCGTCGGCCCGTGCTTCCCGGGGCCGGAGGCCGGCGGCTGGGCCCGCCCGGCCGGCGCGGAGCGGGTGGCGCTGGTGTCCATGGGCACGGAGACCAACGACCGCCCGGAGGTACTGCGCGGCTGCGTCGACGCCTTCGTCGGTACCGACTGGCATGCCGTCCTCACGCTGGGCCGCGGCGGTCCGGTGGACGAGTGGTCCACGGTCGCGCCGAACGTCGAGGCGCACGAGTGGCTGTCGCTGCCCGAGGTGTTGACGCAGGTGGACGCGGTGATCTGCCACGGTGGGATGGGCACGGTGATGCGCGCGCTGTCGGCCGGTACACCCGTGGTGGCGATCCCGCAGACGGTCGAGCAGCAGCTCAACGCCCGTCAGGTGGCCGAACTCGGCGTGGGCCGGGTGCTCGACCCCGCCACGGTGACCGCGGACGAGGTACGCGCCGCGCTGGAGAGCCTGCTCGCCGACCCGACCGTGCCCGCCCGGCTGCACTCGATCGGTCGGAGCATCGAGGCGGCGGGCGGTGCCGTCCGGGCGGCGGACACCCTGCAGGAGTGGCTGCCGGCCCGCTGACCGGCGGCTCAGCGGCCCGCGAGTTCCGCGTCCTGCGACGTCCCGGTGGGCTGCACGCTGCGCCACAGCGCGGCCAGCGTGTCGGTGAGGGTACGCCGCGGTGACCACGGCAGCTGGCGGGCGGCGCTGATGTCGATGTGCTGCGAGCCGATCAGCTGGGCGTCCCGCCGGTGCGTCTCCCGGGGACCCCAGGCGATGGAGATCGGCAGGTCCGCCAGCCGGATCAGCATCTCGACCGCGTCGGAGATCGCCACGATGTGTCCGCTGGCGATGTTGTACAGCGGCGCCACGGTACGCGACCCGGCCGCGGCCAGGATCGCGTCGGACACGTCCCGCACGTCGACGAGGTCCCGTTCCCCCTCCAGGGCGGGGAGTTGCAGTACCTCGGGGCGGGCGGCGAGGCCGTGCGCGACCTGGCCGAACAGGCTGGAGGGCGGTGCCCACGGGCCGACCGTGGTGGTGAGCCGCAGTACCGTCGCGTCGACCTGCCCGGAGCGGGCGGCGGCCAGCACGGTCCGGGTACTGGCCAGTTTGGTGCGGGTGTAGTGCGTGAACGGCTTCTCGATCGTCGACTCGGACAGCAGCGCGTCCGGCGGCTGCTCGCCGTACTCGTAGGTGGAGCCGAGGTGGATGAGCCGGGGCCGTCCGGGCAGGCTGCCGACGGCGGCGACGAGCCGGTCGACCAGCGTGTAGTTGCTGACCGTCAACTGCTCGTCGGTCATCTGTACGCCGTTGACCGGCCACAGCGCGCCGGCCGCGTTGACGACGGCGGCCGGGTCCTCGCGCCGGAGCAGCGCGGCCAGTTCGTCGGTGGACGCGGTGGCGAGGTTGATGCCGACGAGCTGGCATCCGGCCGGCGGGTCGACCGCGCGCCGGGCGAGCGCCACCACCCGGTAGCCGGCGTCGACCAGGGTGCGGCAGGCGTTGCGGCCGACGAACCCCGTGCCACCGACCACGACCACGGTCGGCGTACGGTCCGCCGGGAGCGTCGGATCAGGTGCGGACACTCCGCTCATCTACTGCCTCTCCTGGCCGTGCGGTTGTCGGATGCCTGCGGTGTGTCGGTTGCCCGGGTTTCGGGGTCCGGGACGGCATCCGCACCGCCGCACCGGGGTGCTGACCCGGTGGCGGCGGTGCGGAACCACGGCGGCGTCAGCCGACCGGGGCCTTCGCCTGCCACCACCAGGCGTTGTCCCGGTACCACCGGACCGTGTCTGCCAGTCCGTCGTCGAAGGTGACGGCGGGGCGGAAGCCGAGCGCGGTGATCTTCCCGATGTCCACCGAGTACCGGAGGTCGTGGCCCTTGCGGTCGGCGACGTGCCGGATGAGCGAGGCGTCCGCGCCGCACAGGTCGATCAGCCGGTGGGTGATCTCGGTGTTGTTGAGGTGTACGCCGCTGCCGACGTTGTAGATCTCGCCGGCGGCGCCGCGGTCCAGGACGAGCTGGATCGCCGCGCAGTGGTCCGCGACGTGCAGCCACTCCCGCTCGTTGCGCCCGTCGCCGTACAGCGGGACCGGACGACCCCGCAGCAGGTTCGTGACGAACAGCGGGATGAGCTTCTCGACGTGCTGATACGGCCCGTAGTTGTTGGAACAGCGGGTGATCCGCACGTCGAGGCCGTGGGTGCGCCAGTACGCCCGGGCGATCAGGTCGCTGCCGGCCTTGGACGCCGCGTACGGGGAGTTGGGCAGCAGCGGCTCGTCCTCGGTCCAGGACCCCTCGGCGATAGAGCCGTACACCTCGTCGGTGGACACGCACAGCACGGTGGGCACCTCGGCGCGCAGGCACCCGTCCAGCAGGGTCTGGGTGCCGAGCACGTTGGTGGACACGAACTCCGCCGCGCCGGCCACCGAACGGTCCACATGCGACTCGGCGGCGAAGTGGACCACGGCGTCCTGACCGGGCAGCAGCCTGGCCAGGATGTCCGGGTCGCGAATGTCGCCCTTCTCGAACACCAGCCGCTCGTGCTCGGCGGGCAGGTTGTCGAGACTGCCGGCGTAGGTCAACGAGTCCAGCACCGTCACCTGGGCGTCCTCGTAGCCCGGGTACCGCCCGTCGAGCATGGCCCGCACGTAGTTCGAGCCGATGAACCCGGCGCCGCCGGTGACCAGTACCTTCACGCCTGTGACCTCCTCGGTCGCGACACTCGGGCGCCGGGTGGGCGCCCGGAGCGGTGTCGGGGTCCGGCCCCGCTCAGGTGGTGGGCAGGACGGTCAGTTCGGGGCGGTGGATGCCGCCGCCCTCGACCGCGATCGACGACAGGTGCGACACGACGCGGTCGTCCACCGGGTCGTCGGCCGGGTCGGTGTGCACGACCAGGTGCTGGTACGTGGTGTTGCGCTGGGCGGGGACCCGGCCGGCACCGCGGATGAGCTGGATGATCTCCAGCAGGTTGGAGCGGTGCTTGGCGCCCGCGGAGGACACCACGTTCTCCTCCAGCATGATCGAGCCCAGGTCGTCCGCGCCGTAGTGCAGCGAGAGCTGGCCCATCTCCTTGCCGGTGGTCAGCCAGGACCCCTGGATGTGCGCGACGTTGTCGAGGAAGATCCGCGCGATGGCGATCATCCGCAGGTACTCCAGCGACGTCGCCTGGGTCTGGCCCTTCAGGTGGTTGTTCTCCGGCTGGTACGTGTCCGGGATGAAGGCGCGGAACCCGCCGGTACGGTCCTGCACGTCGCGGACCATGCGCAGGTGCTCGATGCGCTCGGCGTTGGTCTCGCCGGTGCCCATCAGCATGGTGCAGGTCGATTCGAGGCCGAGCCCGTGGGCGGTCTCCATGATCTCCAGCCACCGCTCGCCGGACTCCTTGAGCGGCGCGATCGCGGTCCGGGCCCGGGCGGGCAGCAGTTCGGCGCCGGCACCGGCGAACGAGTCGAGGCCCGCGTCGCGGATCCGCACGATGGCGTCCTCGATGGACACTCCGGAGACCTTGGCCATGTGCTGGACCTCGGAGGCACCGAGGGAGTGGATCACCAGCTCCGGGTACGCGGACTTGATCGCCGAGAACATCTGCTCGTAGTACTCGACACCGTACTCAGGGTGGTGTCCACCCTGGAACATGATCTGGGTGCCGCCCAGTTCGACGGTCTCCGCGCAGCGGCGCAGGATGTCGTCGAGGTCCCGCTCCCAGCCCTTCTTGCTCTTGGGCGGGGCGTAGAACGCGCAGAACTTGCAGGCCGTCACGCACACGTTGGTGTAGTTGATGTTGCGCTCGATGATGTAGGTGGCGATGTGCTCGGTCCCGGCATAGCGCCGACGACGGGCCGTGTCGGCGGCAGTACCGAGCGCGTGCAGCGGCGCGTACCGGTAGATGTCGAGGGCCTCTTCCGGGCTGATCCGCCCGCCGTGCGCGGCACGGTCGAGCGCTTCGGTCATGTTGGTGGTGGCGGACATCCGAGTGCCTTTCGCGAGACGTCGGGGGCTTCGTACCGGTCGGACCCGGTCTGGTGCTGTGTCCGGTGCCGTACGCCCGCGGTGGGCGTACCTCCCCGGTCACGCGTCCGGTTCACGCGTCGAGGATCCGAATCGGCACGTCCGGTGGGAAACCCGCGGTGGGGCCCCCGACCCGGCGTGCGAATTCCGCGATGCCGGCGAGCTGCCGCGTGCCCAGGCTGAAGTCCAGGGCCGTGGCGTAGTAGCGCCGCAGCGTCGCGGCGTCGAACGCCTCCCAGCGTGCCGCCTGCTCGCACACCTTGTCGAGTTCGGTGAGCGACAGGTCACGGGAGGCCAGGAAGTTGGCGTGCACCTCGCGGACGATGCCGGGCTCCCGCTCCAGGAAGTCCCGCCGCGCGGCGAACACCGCGAACACGAACGGCAGCCCCGTCCAGTCCCGCCACATCTCGCCCAGGTCGTGCACCTGGAGGCCGAGCGCGGGCGCGTCGTGCAGGGCGGCCCGCAGCGCCGTGTCGCCGATGACGACGGCCGCCTTGGCCTCCTTCATCATCGCGCTCAGGTCCGGCGGGCAGACGAAGTACTCGGGGGTGACGCCGATCCGCTCCGCGAGCAGCAGTTCGGCCAGCCGTATCGAGGTGCGGCTGGTGGAGCCGAGCGCCACCGGGGCGCCGTCCAGCTCGTCGAGCGGGACCTGGCTGACGATCAGGCAGGACTGCACCGGGCCGTCGCTGCCCACCGCGATGTCCGGCAGTACGACGAGGTCCTCGCTGTGCTTCAGGAACTCCACCAGGCTGATCGGGCCGATGTCCAGGTCGCCGCGGGCCAGCGCGTCGTTCAGCCGGTCCGGGTTGTCCTGGACCAGGTTCATGTCCAGCAGCGTGCCGGTGTGCGCCAGGCCCCAGAACAGGGGCAGGCAGTTGAGGAACCGGATGTGCCCGACCCGGGGCCGGGTGCGGCCCAGGCGCGGGGCGACCGGAGCGGGCGCCAGCACGGGAGCGGCACCAGCGGCTCCGGACGCCGGCGAGTCGGCTCCGGAAGTCGTGTTGAGCTGTTCCAGCATGGCTCCGTCTCCCGGGTGGCTGTGGCTCGACCTGTCTCTGACGGGTCGACGCACCGCGGGTGGTCGACCGTGCGTGCCGGTAGGCCACGCCCGCCCACCCGTGTCCGGTGTGGACTCCACCCCGGACGGCTGTGCTCCCGCCCTGCCTGTCGGCGGGATCCAGCCGGTGACCTGCAGTCCCGTTACTATCAGCCGGTCCGCCACGGCGTCTGTCCCGCCGGCCCGGCGGCCCTCGATTCTGGGGGTTTACCCGGTATTCGGTGCGGTCGTGGCGGGCCCGGGTCCCGGCGTGGCCGGCGCGCCACGATCACCCGCGGGCGGGCCGACCCGGGCCGGCCGGTCGTGCGCGGGCCGGTCGTGCGCGGGTCGACCGTCGGTCAGGCCGACCCTGTCAGGCCGGTTCGGCGCCGGGGCCGACGACCTCGACGGCGTCGGCGGTACGCCGCACGTGGATGCACTCGCCGGGACAGTCCTTCGCGGAGTCCGTGACGTCCAGGACGGCGGAGACCGGCACGAGGACGGTCGCGCCGGTGTGCTGGCGCAGTTCCCCGTCGTCACCCTTGACGTAGGCGAGCCCGTCGATGTCGAGCTCGAACACGTCCGGGGCGTACTGGGCGCAGATCCCGTCCCCGGTGCACAGGTCCTGGTCGATCCACACCTCGAGGGTGTCGTTGTCGGTACTCATGGCAACCTATCCTGTTGCGTCCGGCCGACGGCCGGGTCGACGGGCGGGTAGGGACCGCCGCCGGCACGGCCGTCGGAACTTCTCGGCCGGCCCCGCACGCGGCGGTGTGGGCCGGCCGGTCACATCAGACCCGCATCGGTTGCGGGGTCTCACGAATGTCCGCGCGCGGTCCCTCGAACTCGCGGACGATCTCGTACCGGGTGTTGCGCTCCACCGGGCGGAAACCGGCGTCGCGGATCAGGTCCAGCAGCGCGTCGCGGGTCATCTTGTCCGGCGTGCCGAAACCGTCCGCGTCGTGAGTGATCTTGTACTCCACCACCGACCCGTCGATGTCGTCGGCACCGTGGTTGAGCGCGAGGCCGGCGGTCGCCAGCCCGTGCATGACCCAGAAGACCTTCACGTGCGGCACGTTGTCGAACAGCAGCCGGGACACCGCGAAGGTACGCAGCGCCTCGGCGCCGCTGGCCATCGTGGTCCGGGCCATCAGCCGGTTGCGGACCTTGCCGTCCATCGAGTCGTGGAAGTCGTGCTGGTAGCGCAGCGGGATGAAGACCTGGAAGCCGCCCGTCTCGTCCTGCAGCTCACGCAGCCGCAGCACGTGGTCGACGCGGTGCCGCCGCTCCTCGATGTGCCCGTACAGCATGGTGCACGGCGTCCTGAGCCCCTTGGCGTGGGCCAGCCGGTGGATCCGGGACCAGTCCTCCCAGTGGGTCTCGTGGTCCACGATGTGCTGGCGGACCTCCCAGTCGAAGATCTCCGCGCCGCCACCGGTCAGCGACTCCAGCCCGGCGTCGATCAGCTCGTCGAGGATCTCGTCGGCGGACAGCCCGGAGATGCGCTCGAACCAGTGGATCTCGGTGGCGGTGAACGCCTTCACCGACACGGTGTCCGGCAGCGCCTCCTTCAGCGCCCGGATGGACCGCGGGTAGTACCGCCACGGCAGCGTCGGGTGCAGCCCGTTGACCAGGTGCAGCTCGGTCAGCTGGTCGCCCTCCATGGACTTTGCCAGCCGGATCGCGTCCTCGATGCGCATCGTGTACGCGTCCTTCTCGCCCGGCTTCCGCTGGAACGAGCAGTAGGCGCAGGACGCCGTGCACACGTTGGTCATGTTCAGGTGCCGGTTGACGTTGAAGAAGACCGCATCGCCGTTCTTCTGGGTGCGCACGTGGTGCGCGAGCCCGCCCAACCAGGCCAGATCGTCGGTGTCGTAGAGGGCGATGCCGTCCTCGCGGCTGAGCCGTTCACCCGCCAGGACCTTCTGCTCCAGGTCACGTTTGAGACCTGCGTCCATTCCAGCAACCTCCTGCTCGACAACCCGCACGGCCGGCCGCGGATCGAACGCGGTCCGGCCGTACCGGCTGGGTACGTGTGGCCGTCCGGGACGGCCCGTGCAAAGTCAGTACAGGCCCTCGGGCGTCGCCTGACCCGTCTGCAACGGTCGGACGTTGCTGACGCCCTCCCAGGGCCATGCCGCGCCGGTGTTGTACCGGATGGCCTGGTCCCGTTCGAGAATGTTCGGCAGGAACAGGTCCTCGTGCAGCACGGTGAGGCGCACCCGGCCCACCGTGCCCGGACCCACGATCCGGGTCGGGTCGTCGTCCTTGTCCACAACGGACATCGTCACCTGCGGGTAGCTCGGCAGGTACGGCAGGATGTCGCCGTTGTGCTCCGCCGGCAGGCCCATCGCGCAGCCGAACGTGTTGCCGTACGTCGTGCCGATCAGGCCGCCGTCGAGCGCGGCGGCGAAGTGCCGGTACATCGCCGCGGTGAACTGGGTGCCGCCCAGACCCACGCCGGAGAGCTTGCCGACCAGTTCGGGCCGGCGACTGATCAGCGCCTGCAGCAGCGCCGGAGTGGTCTCCAGGTAGTCGATCCGCTGGCTTTCGAGGATCTCGGTGATCTGCTCGACCACGTGGTCGACGTAGAAGTTGATGTCGGCGAGCCGGCTGTCCCGGATGAGCCGCTTGATGAACCGCGGATCCAGGTCGAGGGCGTAGACGACGGAACCGAACAGCTCGGCGATCTGGTTCGCGCCGCGACCGACGATGTGCGGGCCGCTGGGGCAGGCGTACAGCCAGTTGCGGCCCGGCTCGAAGCCCTGGGTGCGCAGACCGAGCAGCCGCCAGGCCGAGTGGTGCTGGGCCATCGGCTCGGTGTAGAAGACGCGGCAGGGCCGGCCGGTGGTACCGCCCGACTCCCAGACGCGGCCGGCGAGCGGGCGTGGCACCGCCAGCGGTACCAGCTCCGCCGGGTCCAGGTCGCGCAGGGTGGCCAGAGTGAAGGCGCCGAACGCCTCCAGTTCCTCGTACCGGGTGATGTCCAACGGCTCGAAGCCCAACAGCGGCCGGCGCTTCAGCCAGTACGGGCTGCCGGTCTCCGGGTCGAAGTGACGGCGCACGACGCGCCGGGTCCACTCGTCGATGTCGGTGGACAGCCACTGCTCGGTCAGGCTCGCGAGAGTGTCGCTGGCCGCCGCCATGGTCGTGCTCGTCGTCATCACCCCTTGTTCATGCGGACGAGGGTTCGCGCACCCTGCAGATCGGCGCGCGCGAGGCGGCACAGGGCATGCGGACCCGCTCCCTGACATCATGAGTGCGGGCACTCTGGGTAAATCCCCACACCTACCAGCACGGTGGTGTGACAGAGTGACGGCGGCCGGATTCCCGGCCGCACAATCCACCCGGTGTCACGGCGTGGGTTCCGGGGTCGGCTCGGAACGCACCCCGCCGGTGGACACGACGCCACCGACGCGCCCTGCCCGGGTCGGCGTGCCGGACAGCCCGCTGCCGTGCGGAACCGCCGGTTCGGCACCGTCCCGACCGGCCACCGTCGGGGCCCGGCGACGGGCCCGGGGCGAGCGGCGGGTCCGCCCCGAACGCAGGAGGCTTGATGACGGAGCGTCTGTCCATCGCGCACTCACCCTGCCCGAACGACACGTTCGTGTTCCACGCCTGGACACACGGGCTGCTACCCGACGCTCCCGCACTGAACGTGACGCTGGCCGACATCGACGTCACGAACGGGCTCGCGGAGCGGGGCGAGCTCGACGTCCTCAAGGTTTCCTATGCGGTGTTGCCGTACGTACTCGACGAGTACGCACTGTTGCCCTGCGGTGGCGCCCTCGGGCACGGCTGCGGGCCGCTCGTGCTGACCACCGGCGCCCGGGACGCCTCGGACCTGATCGGCGCGACCGTCGCGGTACCGAGCGAGCGGTCCACCGCGTACCTGCTGTTCCGGTCCTGGGCCGCGCGGGAGGTGCCCGGCGACATCGGGTCGGTGGTGGTGATGCCGTTCCACGAGATCATGCCCGCGGTCCGGGACGGCCGGGTGGACGCCGGGCTGGTGATCCACGAGGCCCGCTTCACCTACCCGCGGTACGGCCTGCACCGGATGGTGGACCTGGGGGAGGCGTGGGAGCAGACCACCGGCCTGCCCATCCCGCTCGGCGCGATCGTGGCCCGCCGCGCGCTCGGCGCCGACCGGCTCACCGCGCTGGCCGCCGCCGCCCGCGAGTCGGTCCGGTACGCCTGGCAGCACCCCGAGGTGTCCCGGGAGTACGTGCTGGAGCACGCGCAGGAGATGTCCGTCGAGGTGGCCGACGCGCACATCGCGCTCTACGTCAACGACTTCACCGCCGACCTCGGCGACAAGGGCTACGCCGCGGTGCGGGGGCTGCTGGAGCACAGCAGCGAACTGGGCATCACCCCGCCGCTGGCACCGGACTCGCTCGCCTTCCCGCCGGCGCCGGGTGCCCCGGGCAGCTGACCCGCGACCGCCTCACCGGCCGCGTCGAGGGCGCGGCGGACAGCGAAGGAGACCCCGCCGTGCAGAGCATCGCCGTCACGCCACCGGGCCTGTGCGCCGACGACGGTGACTCGGTCGCCGACCGGTTCACCCACTCGGCGCGGCAGACCGCCGGACTGTCCACAGCGGAGTGTCTGGACTGGCTGGCGCGCCGGCGGCGGGCGCACAACTTCCAGGTACGCCAGATCCCCTTCGCCGAGCTGACCGGTTGGGGCTTCGACGGGTCGGGCGACCTGGTGCACGACAGCGGCCGGTTCTTCTCGCTGGCGGGCCTGCGGGCGACCCGGGACTCCGGGCCGAGCGCCACCCAGCCCATCATCGTGCAGCCCGAGGTCGGCATCCTGGGCATCCTGGTCAAGGAGTTCGACGGCGTACTGCACTGCCTGATGCAGGCCAAGATGGAGCCCGGCAACAGCAATGTGGTCCAGTTGTCGCCGACGGTGCAGGCGACCCGCAGCAACTACACCCGCATCCACCGGGGCGGTACGACCCCGTACCTGGAGTACTTCGTGGCGCCGCGCGCCGGCCGGGTACTGTCCGACGCGCTCCAGACCGAGCAGGGCAGCTGGTTCCTGCACAAGCGCAACCGCAACATCGTGGTCGAGACGGACGACGACGTCGAGGTGCTCGACGACTTCCGCTGGCTCACCGTCGGGCAGGTGTACGCCCTGCTGAGGCTCGAGAACGTGGTCAACATGGACGCCCGTACCGTGCTGGCCGGCATGCCGTTCGCGCCGCTGCCGGTGACCGAGGTCCGCGACCCGTTCGGGGACGCGCTGAACGCGTCGCTCGATCCGGTCGGCCCGGCCCGGCACACGATGACCGCGGTGGCCAGCTGGCTCACCGAGCACAAGGCGACGCACGAGCTGGTACAGCAACGGATCCCGCTGCGCGAGGTGACCGGCTGGCACCGGGACGCCGACCGGATCGCCCGACCCGACGGCCGGGAGTTCAGCGTGATCGCGGTCGACGTACGGGCCGGCAGCCGGGAGGTGACGACCTGGTCGCAACCGCTGCTCGCCCCGTCCGCGTACGGCCTGATGGCCTTCCTCGTCGCCCGGATCGACGGCGTCCTGCACGTGCTGCTGCAGGCGCGGGCCGGGGCCGGCACGTTCGACCTGATCGAGGCGTCCCCGACCGTGCAGTGCACGCCGGAGGACCATGCCGACCAGCCGCCGGAGCTGCGACCCCGTTACCTGGACCTGGTACTGGACGCCGAGGAGTCCCGGATCCGGTACGACACCCTGCTGTCCGAGGAGGGTGGCCGCTTCCACCACGCCCTGAACCGGTACCGGATCGTCGAGGTCGACGCGGAGTTCGCGGGCGACGAACCGGACGAGTACCGGTGGGTGACGGTGCGGCAGCTGATGGGCCTGGTACGGGCCGGCAACTGCCTCAACGTGGAGGCCCGCAGCCTGCTCGCCTGCCTCCTGTCGCTGCGCTGACCCCGCGCCGTTGATGCGGCGCCGGGCGGTCAGATCGCCAGGACGCCGCGCGGTCCGGGGCGGTGCCGGCAGCAGGTTCGGCTGGCGAGTACGCCGAGCCCGACGACGGCGGTCGCCGGGCCGAGGGCGCTCGGATCGACCGACGTGCGGGCGGCGATCAGCGCGGCGTCCGCCGGATCCGGGATGGCGAGATCCCGCTTGAGCTGATCGAAGCGGGCGTCGAACCCCGCCCGGTCGTGTCGGACGTCGATGTCGTCGAAGGCGTCCTCCGGGAACCCGTCCTCGTGCGGCAGCAGGTAGCCGCTCTCCGCCGGATGCGGCGGCCCGATCTGCTCGTCCGGCTCCTCGATCTCGTACCAGCGGACGACCGTGCCATCCTCGGCGAGGCACCACGCGGTCCACTCGTCCGCACAGCTCGCCCCGTACCAGTGCGCCGCGCCGAACCGGGCGCTCAGCGCGACGCACCGGGCGTGGACGGCCTCGGCCGTCGACAGTCCCGTGTCGGCGTGCGGGTCCTCGCGTGGGTCGCCGAAGACGAGGGTCCAGCCGTCCAGCGCGGGGGTCACGTAGTGCCGGGCGCATCGCATCTCCTCGACCCCGCCGGGTACGGCGTGCTGGTGGTGGTTCCACGCGGACGCGCCCAGCCGCATCGTCACCGGCCACGGGTCCACCAGCCCGAAGGCGTCCAGTACGTCGGCCTGACGGGTGCTCGGCACGGCGTACCAGAAGCCGCACAGGTGCATCGGCTCCGGCACCTCGTGTGTGAGCTTCCCGCGTACCAGCCGCTCCAGCGCCCACCTGTCGGCCTGCTCCACCGCGTCCCACCCGCCGATCTCGACGAGTGCGGTGAACGCCGGGCGGCGCTGCGGCCCCGGGGTCCGCCGCGCGGCCCGCAGTACCGGGATCGCACCGGCGCCCATCCGGACGAACGCGGCCGCCGCGCGTTCGCGGACCGTCGCGTCCGGGTCGGCGAGCAACGGCACCAGTGACTCCGCGAACGGCACCGCCGCCGACCCCATCGATTGCAGGGCGCCCACCGCACACTCCCGTACGGTGGCCGACGGGTGCGCGAGGAGCGGCACGTACCTCGACGGGTCGGGCAGTTCCAGGAAGCCGAAGGCCCAGGACGCCCGGCGGCGCACCTCCTCGCCCGGCTCGGCCGCGAGCACCTCGACCAGCGGCCCGAACGCCGCGTCGCCGAGCGCTATCAGTACGGCGGTGGCGGCCCCCCACTCACCGGTCCGGGTGTCGTCGCGGAGCCTCCGGAGGACGGGCTCCACCGCCTCGGCGCCGTACGGGATCAGCGCGTCCCGGGCCGCGAACCGGGTGTTCGGGTCGGGCGCCCAGAGCTGCTCCACGAGTGCGTCGATCGTCATGCCGCCGCACCGTACCGCCCGCGCGCACGTCCGGGAAGACTGGTCGCCGGCTCTCCGGCACCGGTGTCAACGGATCGGCGGCTCCGTCGCGTCAACCCTGCGACGGTTCATGAGCGGAACGGGGAACGTGGTGACCTTCGAGGAGTACGTGCGGCTGCGCGGGCCGGCGCTGGTGAGGTTCGCGCGACTGATAACCGGGGACGACCATCTGGCACAGGACCTGTGCCAGGAGGTGCTGGCCCGGGCGTTCGTCCGGTGGAAACGGATCCGTCGTACCGATCGGCCGGACGTGTACCTGCGGCGCATGGTCGTCAACGCGCGGGCGTCGTGGTGGCGACGGTCCTCGAACCGGGAGACACCGACAGGTCTGGACGACGGGCACCCCGTCGACCGGACGGTGACCGGTCACGAGGCGCCGATCGCGGAACGTGACGCACTGTGGCGTCAGGTGCGCGACCTGTCCGACCGGCAGCGCGCGGTCGTCGTGCTCCGGTACTACGAGGACCTGGACGACGCGACGATCGCGGAGATCCTCGGCTGTTCGGCCGTCACGGTACGTACCCATGCGATGCGAGCGCTGGCCGCGCTCCGGTCCGGTCAGACCACCGGCAGCCCAGTTGCGGCCCAGTCGAGGAGGGCGTCATGACGGACGATGTCAGGGAAGATATCGAGGAACGGCTGTCCCGTACCCTCCACGCCCACGCCGACGGGTCGGCGCATGTCGAGGAGCTGCTGAGCGCCGCGACCGGGCGTGGCCGGGTCCTACGCCGTCGCCGCCGGCTGGGCGCGGTGGTCGGCACGGTGGCGGGGGTCGCGGCGGTGGTCGTGCTGGCGGCGTTCGTCGGTCTGCCGGTGCCGGGCGGGCACGGTGAGTCCCCGCGGCCCGGTGTCGCGGCGTCCGGTTCCCCCACCCCGGACCCGCACTCGGTACCGACGCCGCCGCGGGCGAAGGGCGAGACCACGGCCGCCGGGAACCCCGACGTGGTGGCCTCCGACACGCGTCTGTTCCACATCGGGCCGAGGTGGACCCCGGACGGGCTCGGCAACAGTCGCTGGTGGTCCTACAAGGCGGACGAGCCCCACGAGTCCGGCAGCGAAGGTGTCACCTTCTGGGCACCGGGCGACTCCCGGGACACCCCGAGCAGGTGGCGTGCCAGGGCGGAGGTCATGGCGGCGCACAACACCGCAGCCCTGGAGGAGGCGTTCAACACGAACCGCCACCTCGCCGGTACGACGACGGTGTCCGGTAGGCCAGCGCAGATCTACCGGGCCAGTGCCGCGGAGGAGTACACGAACAAGCCCGGTCACTACGTCAGGGTGCTGATGACCTGGTACGTGCGGTGGCAGGCAGCGCCGGGCCTGTGGATGCAGGCCGGGGCCACGACGCTCGACGACGCGAAGCACATCGCGGTGGCGACCCGGTTCGACACGGTGTACCGGTGCGTGACGCCGGTACGGTTCCCGACCGCTCCGGCGGGGATCTCGGTGTCCATCTGCGCCATGCGTATCGACCGTGCGCCGTCGGCGCCGGACCGGCTCACCTACGAGTCGTCGCTCGCGTTCTACGCCACGCAGCCCCGAGGCACGCTGTCCCTGGAGTTCACCGCCACCCGGCGCACGCCTCCCCGGGGCAGTACCCCGGTCACGGTGCAGGGCCGAACGGGTCACCAGGTGGTGTACGCGCACGAGGACGGATCCTTCACCGAGGAGTTGTACGTGCCCGGGCTTGGCGGCTTCGGTGAGATGACGGCCGATCTCCTCAAGGAGAACAGCCGGAACGACCTGTTGGACATGATGAACGACGTGCGGATACTCGGCGGGCCGGACCGGATCACCGGCTGGACGTCGGACCCGCTGGGCTGAGGTCGTCGCGCGACGTCCCGGCCGCCGGATGCACTCCGGCGGCCGGGACCTCGGCGTTTCCGGCCACCGGGCGTCGGTGTCTCCGCGGGCCGGTGCCCCTGGCCTCGCCGAGTAGCGCCCTGGTCTCGCCGAGCAGCGCCCTGGCCTCGCCGAGCAGGCGTCACACGGACATTGCGTCACGGGGGTCGAGTGGGGCATCTCCGACCTTTCTGTGCGGCTGTCCGGTGTGTTCCCGCCCGTGTGCCGTGGGGTGTTCCCCGCCTTCGGTGATCCGCCGTCTCCGGCCGTAGGTCGCCACGCACGGCACTTGTGATCACACTCTGCGACATCGGTCTCGCCAAACTGCTACCGTCACTCGAGAAGAGTCCTAGTATTCAGATCAAGTCAGTAGGTAATGTGAGTTCTGGAGGTGCCGGATGACACGCACTCGGCCTGTCGTGGTCGTGGGCGGCGGAGCCAGTGGGGTCCTGACCGCCATCGCCCTGCTGCGTTCGGGCGCGGCCGTGACCCTCGTCGACGGCCAGCGGCGCCTCGGGGCGGGGGTGGCGTACCGCACCACCGACCCCCGCCACCTGCTCAACTCCCGCGCCGGCACGATGAGCGCCCACGAGGACGATCCCCGGCACTTCGTGGACTGGTGCGGCAACGGTGACCGCGACTCGTTCCAGCCGCGCTGGCGCTACCAGCGCTACCTCGAGGACAGCCTGCGGGCGGCCGCGGCGCACGGCGAACTGGACCAGGTGGTCGGGCGGGCGACCGCCGTACATCCTGGGGAGGACACCACCGTCCTGCTCGCCGACGGCGGCACGCTGCACGCCTCAGACGTGGTACTGGCGCTCGGCCACCAGCAGCCGGCGACGCCGCCCGCCGTCGCCGACGCGGGGCTCGCCGGCGACGCGTCGTACGTGTCCGACCCGTGGGCGCCCGGCGCGCTCGACCGGCTGCCCGCCGGAGCGCCGGTCCTGCTGCTGGGCACCGGCCTGACCGCGGTCGACGCGGCGATGTCGATCCGCCGCCGGGACCCCGACGTGGCGATCTACGCGGTGTCGCGGCACGGCCTGCTGCCCACCGCGCACGGCGACGCGCTGCCGCCGGTGCCGCCCACGTTCCCGCCGCCGACCACGGCACGGGGACTGCTGCGCATGGTGCGCTGGGCCGCCGTCGAACACGGGGCATGGCAGCCGGTCGTCGACGGGCTGCGACTCGACGCGGAACGCTACTGGGCGGCCCTGCCGGAGGTCGAGCGGCGTCGGTTCCTGCGGCACGTCAACCGGCACTGGCAGGTCCGGCGGCACCGCATGGCGCCGATCGTCGCCGACACGGTCACCGCGATGCGGGAGGCCGGGACGCTGACCGTGCTGGCCGGGAGACTGCAGGCGGTGGCGCCGGTAGGACGCCGGGTCGAGGCCGTCATCGGCAGCCCGGACGGACCCTTGATCGTCCACTGTGGAACGATCGTGAACTGTACCGGGCCGGGCACCGCGGCGACCGGGACCGACCCGCTGGTCGGTTTCCTGCGCGCCGCCGGACTCGCCCGGCTCGACGCCCTGGCCGTCGGATTCGACGTGGCCGAGGACGGAGCCCTGCTCGATGCGGACGGTCGCCGGTCCGGGCCACTGTGGACGATCGGCCCGCTGCGAATGGGCACCCTCTGGGAGACGACCGCGGTGCCGGAGATCCGTGCCCAAGCAGCCGCACTTGCCCACCTCCTCACCGAGAGCCACGCCCTGTCCGTAATCTGATCGGCGGTACGGCCGGGCACGCGGCCTACCGCAATGTCTGGAGTTCACATGTCTCATTCCACGATCACCACCGTTACGGAGGACACCACGGCCGGCGGCGACACGCCGCAGGCCACGACGCGGCAGGACACGGCCACCGATCCGGTCACCCTGGCGCTGCGGTACGCGGCCGACCCGGACGCCTGGCCGTTCGCGCCGACGTTCGACCCGGACCGACGCTGGTACGGCCGGCTGCACGCCGACGAGCACCACGAGGCGTGGCTGCTGACCTGGCTGCCCGGCCAGGGCACCGAACTGCACGACCACGGCGGTGCGCACGGCGCGTTCCTCGTCGTGACCGGTGACCTGACCGAGGAGGTCGTCGGCCCGCGCGACGCGCCACGACTGACCGAGCTGAACTGGCGGCAGGGCGAGGTGCGCGGCTTCGGCGGCCACCACGTGCACCGGGTCGTCAACACGAGCGACAGTCCCGCCGTCAGCCTGCACGTGTACCGGCCCGGCCTGACCGCCATGTCGCAGTACGCCTTCGACCCCGGGGTCGGGCTCCGGCTGCTGCGCACCGAGCGCGAGGGAGCCGACTGGTGAGCGTCACGATCGACGACGTACTCGCCACGGCGCGGGGGAAGCTGCGCCGGCTCGAACCGGCCGAGGCACACCGCGCCGCGACCGAGGGCGCGATCCTGGTCGACATCCGACCACTCCAGCAGCGTGCCGTCGAGGGCGAGATCCCCGGTGTGCTCGTGGTGGAACGCAACGTGCTGGAGTGGCGGTTCGATCCGGTCAGCTCCGCGCGGCTGCCGCAGGCCACGGGCTACGACGTGCAGGTGGTGGTGGTCTGCTCCGAGGGCTACACGTCGTCGCTGGCCGCGGCGAGCCTGCAGGACATCGGCCTGTTCCGGGCCACCGACGTCGTCGGCGGCTTCATCGCCTGGCAGCAGGCCGGTCTACCGACCCGGCCCGGGCCGGCACTGACGCTGGCCGCAACGGCCGAGCGCACGTAGCTCAACCCGCGGGACGCGGGGG
>JBAUUM010000036.1:0-7564 GCA_049582705.1 Actinocatenispora sp. | reverse complement strand
GTCGCCGGGCCGGGTCAGCCCGTGGAGCCGAGGAGCTGACGGACCGCCGCGGCGACGGGTTGCGGCTGTTCGGCCTGGATGAAGTGCCCGGCGTCGACGCCCTCGCCGCGGCCGTGCGGCAGGCTGTCGATGTACCGGCGCTGGTGTTCCCGGATCCCGGCGTACGTCTCCTCCCGGCCCTTGGGGGTACGGTTCGCGGTCAGCACCAGCGTCGGGCAGGCCGGCAGCGCGGGCGGTCGGGTCCGGAGCTGCGGGATCGCCTCGGCCACCGCGCGCACCTCGGACCGGGTCTGGGCGACTCCCGCCGAGTCGAGGTTCTCGTCGAGCATCGCCCGGTACGTGTCCGGCGGGTACAGCGCCTTCAGGTTGCCGGACATGAGCCGCCGGATGGGCCTGACCCGGCAGAGCGGCTGGGCCAGCGCCAACATCCGGTCGATCCGGGCGGTCGTCTGGTCCCAGGTGTCGTACACGGGAGCCGTCTCGATCGTCGGGTCGATCAGCAGCAGGCCCGTCAACCGCGTGGCGAGGCTCTCGGCGGCGCGGCGCGCGACCAGCCCGCCCATGCTGTGGGCGACGAGTACGACCTTCTCCGGGACCACGCTCTCGACCATCGCGACGAGGTCCGCGGCCATCCCGTCGATGCTCAGCGGGCCCCGCACCGCACCGCTGCGACCGAACCCGGCCCGGTCGTACGTCACCAGGTTCGCCTGGTCGTGCAGCAGCGGCAGCACCAGGTCCCAGCAGGTCCGGCCGCAGCCCTGGCCGGCCTCGAAGACCACCCAGTCGGATCCGGTGCCGGACTGCTCGACGTAGAGGTTCCGACCGTTGACGGTGATGGTCCGCCCGGGGACTTCCCGCATGGTTTCTCCGATTCCTGGCCCCGGCCGTTCCTGCTCGTACGGTGTGCGCACGAAGCGGGCACAGGGCAGCGTTCTCAACTTTGAGAAGGTTATCAACTCTGAGAACATGATGGAATGGACCCGGTCGACCTACTGCTGCACCCGGTACGGCTCCGCATCGTGCACGCGATGTCCGGTGGCCGGACCCTCACGACCACGCAGCTGTGCGCCCGACTCTCCGATGTCCCGAAGGCCACCCTCTACCGGCACGTCGGCCTGCTCGCCACCGCCGGCGTCCTGGAGGTGCACGCCGAACAGCGGGTACGTGGCTCCGTGGAGCGCAGCTACCGCCTGCGCCAGGAGCGGCCGGTGATCGACGCCGACGCGGCGGCGGCGATGTCGCTCGACGAGCACCGCCGCGGGTTCGGCGCGGCCATGGCCGCGTTGCTCGCCGAGTTCCAGGCGTACCTGGGCCGCGACGGCGCCGACCCGGTCGCCGACTCCGTGTCCTACCGGCAGTTCACCCTGTGGCTCAGCGACGCCGAACTCGCCGAGATGATCGACGAGGTGAGTGCCGCGCTCATCTCCCGGGCGCGCAACCAGCCCGCGGCCGGCCGCACCCCGCACCTGCTCGCGACGATCATGTTCCCCACCGACCGGCCGGATCCGCGCGAACCCGGACAGTAGCCGGACCGACGCGGAGCCGGATCCGCGCGTACAGCCAACCCCGGGACGCCGTCTGCGCGTCTTCCCTGCGACAGCCCTCTCCGGCCGGACACACACACGCAGGGCTCAACGAAGTGACAGGTGGCACACAGGATTGAATCAGGATTCGCCGATACTATCCGCCACAGTTCATCAAGATGGGGAGTACGGGTGCGATTCGAACCATCCGGTAACGGGGCGGGCCATCGGCCGGCCGACCACCACCGCAGGACCACGACCACACCCGGGGCGGTCCGCGGGCCGGCGGCGGTGACTGGATGAGCGCCACCGACCTGACCAGGGCCGTTCCCCAGGGCCAGGACACCCTCACCGACGAACGGGTCGAGGAACTGCACGCCGCCGCGCGGGCCGGCAACCCGGACGCGGCCCGCGAGTACGGGCGGCTCCGCCTGCTGGTGCCCACCGAGGAGCTGGAACCCTGGCTGCGTAAGGCATCCACGCGAAGGCCCAAGGACCTGACCGCCGCCAATCTGCTCGCCGGTTCCCTGGTCGGCGAGATCGACTACATGGTCTCCGACTTCGACTACGAACCCGGAAACCCGCCGGACGCGATCGCCACCGGCAGGGCCGCGGCCGAGGACCTGTACGCGAGGGTGCTCGCCGCCGACCCGGGCAACAGCACCGCCACCGCCGGGCTCGCCGCACTGCGTGAGCTGCTCGACCGGGACGGAACGCAACGCCTCCCGGAGCAGACCGGGCACTCCTGGTACGTGGTGGACCGCGAGACGGCCAGCGGCTCGGTGGTGTGCCTGGAGCGGCTCGTCGTCGCCGAACCCGCCGAACTGCGCTGGGCGTGCGACCGGTGGGCCGGGATCCACGAGGAGTGGTGGGGCGAGGCGTACCTGACGCTGCGCACCGTCCAGGCCGGCGCCGAGGTGGACCGGATCGACCTCACCGCGCACGTGCACGAGGGCCTGACCGACTGGTCGACGGTGACGATCCCGCCGCTGACCGGCGATCCGTTGCCGCCCGGCCATCCCGTCCGGATCGCCGACCGCATCGCGCACTACGGTTACCTGCAGTACCTGACCTGACACGCCGGTGGGCGGGTCGTCGTCGACGACCCGCCCACCGGAGGCGCTCACCAGGCCGGTACGGACCCGCCGCCCGGCCGCACCGTCACGGCTCCACGGCCGGCACGGGCCCACCCGCGGCGTCCGGCACGACCGCCGTCGAATAGGAGCGGTCGTCGGCGATGTCCACCCGGGACCGGTCCCGCAGCATGGCCGTCGCGACCAGCGTGATCAGTGCCGACACAGCGATGTACGTGGAGATCGCGTACGCGGTGCCGAAGGTGTGGATCAGGTAGGCCGCGACGAGCGACGCCGGGCCACCCGCGACCACCGAGGCGAGCTGGTAGCCGATCCCGGCGCCCCCATAACGGAGGTTGGTCGGGAAGCTCTCCGCGATCAGCGCGGCCTGCGGGCCGTACTGCATGGCGTGCGGCACCAGTGAGACGAGGATCGCGACGAACACCAACGCGTCCGACCCCGTGTTGAGCAGCGTGAAGTACGGGAACGCCCAGATGCCCATGAGGACGGCGCCAGTCATGTACATCTTCTTCCGGCCCCACCGGTCGGAGATCATGCCGAACAGTGGGATCAGCAAAAGTTCCAACGCGGCGGCGGCCAGGGTGGAGTTGAGCGCGAAGCCCTTCGACACGCCCTGGTCCACGACGTAGCTGAGCACGAACGCGGTGAAGACGTAGAACGGCATCTGCTCCGACATCCGCAGCAGCGCGGAGAGCACGATCTCCTTGGGGTGCTTGCGGATCACCTGCATGATCGGCGCCTTGTGCACCTTCTTCTGGCTCACCAGGCGGGCGAACATCGGCGTTTCCAGGATCTTCAGCCGGATGAACAGGCCGATGGCGACCATCACGAGGCTCAGCAGGAACGGGACGCGCCAGCCCCAGGTGAGGAAGGCGTCGTCGCCGGCCGCGGTGTTGAACACCGACAGCAGCGCCGTACCGAGGATGAGGCCGATCGGCACACCCAGCTGCGGAAGACTGGCCATCAGACCGCGTTTGCGCTGGTGGCCCCATTCCATCGCGAGCAGCACCGAACCGCTCCACTCACCACCAACCGCGATGCCCTGCAGGACGCGCAGCAGGATGAGCAGAATCGGTGCGGCGGCACCGATCGAGGCCACGCCGGGCAGCACACCGATCAGCGTGGTGGACAGACCCATGATGAGCAGGGTCGTGATGAGCATCGTCTTGCGGCCGATCCGGTCGCCCCAGTGCCCGAAGATGGCGGCACCGATGGGCCGGGCGGCGAACCCGACGGCGTAGGTCGCGAACGATTCGAGGACCGCGACGTAGTGGTCCACCCCGGGGAAGAAGACATCCGGGAAGACCAGTGCCGCGGCGGTGCCGTACAGGAAGTAGTCGTACCACTCGATCGAGGTGCCGATCGCGCTGGCGAGCCCCGCTCTCCTGATCTGTGCGGAGGTCGCGGTGCCGTTTCCGGCGCCGGGGCTCTCCTCATTGGACTCCACAACCATGCCGGGCACTCCTCCTCGGTAGGCTCACGGACCCGCCGGCGGCGCTGCCGGCAAGGGGGACTGATCGACGCCGAGGCGCCAACCCCGGGGGGAGCGGGTTGCCGCTCTTTCCCGGTGGTACGGGGGAACGACGGTCGTGACGGCCGGGAAGCATGGTTCTGCTCGCGTCCACCGTCTTGCACTCAGGTCGGCGTGTCAAGGGTGAGCACCTGGCGTACCGTCCGGCCGGCGGCGAGGGCGTCACAGGCCGTGTTGAGATCATCGAGGGTGATCGTTCCGCTGCGCAGCCGGTCGACCGGGAGCTGGCCGGCCAGGTAGAGCTCCATCAGCCGCGGCACGTCCCGGCGTGGCACGCCGGATCCCATGTAGGAGCCCAGGATCCGGCGCTCCTCGGCGACGATGCTGACCGCCGGGAGGCGGAGTTCCTGGCTGGGGTGGGGCAGGCCGACGGAGACCGTGGCGCCGCCGCGTCGGGTCGCCAGGTATGCGCTGCGGAGTACCGCGCTGTTGCCGACGGCCTCGAACGTGAACTCGGCGCCGCCGTGGGTCAGCTCCCGAATTGAAGCCTCTGTGTCATCGTCCGACAGCAGTACGTGACTGGCGCCGAGCTGGGTCGCCTGCTCCAGCTTCTCCGCGATCCTGTCCACCGCGACGATCGGGTACGCGCCGGCGAGCCGGGCACCCATCACCGCGGACAGGCCCACCCCGCCGAGACCGAACACCGCCACCGACGAACCGGGCGGCACGGCGGCCGTGTTCACCACGGCGCCGACGCCGGTCAGCAGGGCGCAACCGAACAGCGCCGCCGTCTCGGCCGGGATCTCGTCCGGCACCCGGACCACCGAGGCGACCGAGACCACCGTGTACTCGGCGAACGCCGACACACCCAGGTGCTGGCTCAGCCGCTGGCCGTCCGGGCGGCTGAACGGCCGACCGCCGGACAGCAGCGCACCCTCGACGTTGGCCCGGGCACCGGCCTCGCACAGCGCCGGTCGGCCCGACTGGCAGGGCACGCAGGCGCCGCACATCGGTACGAAGGTGAACACGACGTGGTCGCCGGGACGGACGTAGCCGACGCCGTCGCCGACGGCTTCCACCACGCCGGTCGCCTCGTGACCGAGCACCATCGGCACCGGCCGCGGGCGCGAGCCGTCCACCACCGACAGGTCCGAGTGGCACAGCCCCGCGGCGGTCACCCGGACGAGCACCTCGCCGGGACCGGGGTCGGCGAGCGTCAGCTCCTCGACCTCGACGGGCCGGCTCCGGGCGTACGGTGTCGGCCGTCCCATCTCGTGCAGGACGGCGGCACGGACCTTCATCCTCTGACCTCCCGTCCTGATGACGGCGGTGAGGTGCTACCGCGTGCGCCCGAGTCTCAACCTCACTCGGGCACATCGACGCGATTCGTTATGGCAGCGTTACGTTCGCCGCCGAGACCGGTCCCGGCCGGCGGCGGCCGGAACCGTACGGTTCAGGGCGCTGCCGCCACGGTGCGGACCGTCAGCAGCTCGGGCCGGACCAGTCGGACGGCGTGGGCGACTTGAACGGGGACGGGCCGAGCGGCCCGGTCGTGAGCACCGTCTCGCCCACCTCGCCCCAGGCACCGCCGAAGCCGTACCAGGGCTGCGAGCGCACCGGCAGCAGGTTCGCCGAGGTCTGCCACTGCGGCCCCGCGGCCGTCTCGTCCAGGCCATGGGTGCCCGCGGTCGGGTAGCTGGCGTGCGTCCCGCTCGCGCTGTACGCCACCGGCCGGCCGTCGGCGGTCCGGGCGACCGACGCCCAGGGCAGTACGCAGTAACTGCTGTGCTCGAAGAACGCGACGGTCACCGGCTGGTCCGCGGCGTCGAGCCGGATGCTGACGCGCTCCCAGTCGCCCTCGTGGTCGGTGGCGCTGGTGAGCGCGTCGTCGAAGCCGTAGAAGAACCAGTACGTGACGTAGCCGTGCGCGGCGTAGTCGTAGTAGACGGGTGCGGTGGTGCCCTGACCGGGCCGGGCGGTGTTGTCCAGGTCCAGGAAGAAGCCCTCCCCGCCGGAGGTGCCGTCGCCGTCCTGGCGCGGGCGGGTCAGCTGGTTGCTGGTCCACGCGGCGCCGCTGTGCTGGCAGACCGCGTTCTCTTCCTGGTGGGAGTACCCGCCGCTGCCGAGTTGCGCGGCGTCGGCCTGCCCCGTGTCGGCGAGCTGGTGGTCCGGGCAGCCGCCGTCGTGCGACCAGCGGAGCCGGGAGTTCGCCACGAAGGTCGCCGCGGCCATCGGCAGGTCGTCGTCGTCCGGGTGCAGGTACACCAGCGGGGCGAGCCGCGACCAGGCCGGGTCGTCGGCCCGCGCCGGTGAGGCCCCGGCAACCGCGAGGCCGACGAGTACGAGGGAGGCGGCGGCGAGGACGCGCAGTCGGCGGACGCGCGGGGAGGCGATGGCGTTCATCAAGGCTCCGTGGGGGTCGACGGCCGTAGGGCCGGCGGGCTGGGGGGATCAGGCCTCAACAGACATTCGCCGCATACGGTACTGAACGGCCGTCACGACAGCGTCACGGTCGCGCCGACGCCGCGCCCGCGCCCGCGCCCGCGCATTCACCGCGTCGACCAACGCAGGGCCACCGCTTCGCGCGACGGGCGGTCGCCGTTGACCAGCTCGACTGTCGGGTCGCGCCGCGGTGCCCGGGTAGTCGGCGTATTGCGCTTGACCACCTACACGACTGCGGAAAGGGTGGGCGCCATGAGCGCCCACGCGACCCACCTGGCCCGCCGATGAGCACCGACGCCCGCCTCGAACAGGCCCTGAACAGCTACGAGCTGTCCGTCTTCGGTGGCGACAGCAGTCGTCTCACCGACGCCGAGCGAGGACTCGACGCGGTGGAGGCGGACGTGGCGCTGGCCCGCGGTCGCCTGCTGCACGCGCGCTTCCTGGCCGAACGCGAGCACGGCAGCCCGGTCGAGGATCCGGCCGAGCTGTCGCTGTTCCGCCGGGCCGCCGAGCTGTACCAGGGCATCGGCGACGTGGCCGGGGAGGCCGACGCGCGGTTCTGGATCGGCTGCGTTCACCAGGTCGTACGTTCCGACGAGTCCACGGCACGTCCCGAGCTGGAACGCTCCCGGGCACTCGCCGAACAGGCCGGCGCTCGACTGACCCTGTCGTACGCGCTGCGGCACCTGGGGTTCATGGCGCACCAGGCCGGCGACCTGGACACCGCGCGGGCACAGTTCGAGGAGTCCACCCGGTTGCGCCGCGAGGTCGGCTTCCGACCGGGCGTCGCGGCGAACCTGATCGGGTTGGCGTACGTTGCCGCCGCCCAGGGCCGGCACGACGACGCGGCCACGGCGCTCGACGAGGCCGGAGCGATCGCCGCCACCGACGCGCTCGCGTTCGTACGCCACGTCGAGCAGGCCCGCACGCAGCTGAAGCAGCAGGCGCCGGCCTCCCAGCCCTGACCGCCGTCTCGGCCCGCACCGCCACGACCGCCGGCGTCACGCGCCTGCCGGACGGGTCCGGCCGGGAAG
>JBAUUM010000035.1:0-6971 GCA_049582705.1 Actinocatenispora sp. | reverse complement strand
GGCGCGGGCACACCGCCCGCCAGCAGCGAGCCCAGCAGGCCGGACAGGACGTCCCCGCTGCCCGCGGTCGCCAGCGCGGCGCTGCCGGTGGAGTTGACCAGGCAGCCACCGTCCGGCGCCGCCACGATCGTCCGGTCGCCCTTGAGCAGCACGACCACGCCCAGGCGGGCCGCCAGGTCCCGAACCGCCCCGACCCGGTCCTCGCCGGGCGGTCCACCGGCCAACCGGGCGAACTCCCGATCGTGCGGCGTCACCACCGTCGCCGCCGTGCGACCCGACAACCAGGCCGCCGGGTCGTCGGCCAGCAACGTCAGTCCGTCCGCGTCCACGCAGACCGGCACGTCCAGGGCCAGCGCGGCCCGGAGTTCACCCTTCGCCCGAGCGTCGGTACCGAGGCCCGGACCGACCACCCAGGCCTGAACCCGACCCGCGTCACCGACCCGGTCGGCGAGTACCGCTTCCGGCCATTCCCGGGCGACATGCTCCGCCGCGTGCCCCGCGTACCGTACGAACCCCGCCGGGCCGGCCAGCGCGCCGCCGACCGCCAGTACGGCCGCCCCCGTGTACCGGCTCGAACCGGCCGCGATCCCCACGACCCCCCGGGTGTACTTGTCGTCCCCCGGGCCGGGCACCGGCCACCACGCGGCCACGTCCTCGGCGTCCGGCGCGCGCAGCCACGGCTCGGCCGGCAGACAGTCGTCGAGCCCGATGTCGACCAGTTCGACCAGCCCCGACCGGGCCGCCGCAGCACCCACCAGCAGGGCCGGCTTCATCGCCCCGAAGGTCACCGTGACGTCTGCGTGCACCGACTCCTCCGGAGTCGCGCCGGTGTCGACCGCCACCCCGGACGGCACGTCGACCGCCAGCACCGGTACGCCCAGCGCCGCCGTGGCCCGCACCGCGGCGAGTGCGTCCGGCCGCAGGCCGGGCCGGCCACCGATGCCGAGGATCCCGTCCACCACCAGGTCCGTCCCGTCGGGTACCGCGTCCACCGTCCGCCCGCCCGCGGCCCGGAACACCGCCAGCCCGTCGTCGTGCGTCCTACCCGGCGCCAGCAGTAGCGCCGACACCCGCACGCCGCGGCGGGCCAGCCGGGCCCCGGCGAACAGCGCGTCGCCGCCGTTGTTCCCCGCGCCGACCAGCAGCAGCGCGTGGGCGCCGTACACCCGGCCCCGGTCGGCCAGGATCCGCACCGCGCGCGCCGCCAACCCGGCGGCGGCCCGCTGCATCAGCGCCCCGGCCGGCAGCCGGGCCATCAGGGCCTCCTCGGCGGCACGGATCTCGGCGACCCGGTACGCGGACCTCATGACTGGCCGACCCCCCTCTGCTCGTCGTCCGGGATCGGCCGCTCCGCCGGCAGCGGCGTCCGCGCCGATGCCCGGCCGGACCGCCTCACCAGCCGGACGTCCACACCGACACCGATGATCACCCGTCCACCCTGGCACACCGCCGCGTCGCGTGCCGGCGGTGCTCGGCACCCGACCCGGCAGCCGACCGACCCGCGCGGCGGTACCGGCGAGGCACGCCTCCCGGCGGCGCTGGCTCTGCGCCGCGCGGGCGGGCAGACTTGCCGACATGACCGAGCGAGTCGACCCGACCGACCCCGCGGACCCGTACCGGTGGCTGGAGAACGTGTCCGGCGACGACGCGCTGGCCTGGGTCCGGGAACGCAACGCCGAGACGGTGACGGAGCTGACCGGCAGCGACCGGTTCCGGCGGTTGTCCGACGAGATCCGTGAGGTACTCGACTCCGACGCGCGCATCCCGTACGTGACCCGGCGCGGCGGGTACCGGTACAACTTCTGGCGCGACCGGGAGCACCCGCGCGGCCTGTGGCGGCGCACCACGCTCGACGGGTACCGACGGGACCGGCCGGACTGGGAGATCCTGCTCGACCTGGACGCGCTGGCCCGCGACGAGGACGAGAACTGGGTGTGGGGCGGCGCGCAGTGCCTGCCACCCGGCTACGGGCGGGCGCTCGTCCGGCTGTCCCGTGGCGGCGCGGACGCCTCGGTGATCCGCGAGTTCGACCTGGACCGGCGGGAGTTCGTGGCCGGCGGGTTCGACCTGCCCGAGGGCAAGAGCATGGTCGCCTGGCTGGACGAGGACCACATCTACGTGGCCGCCGATTTCGGCCCCGGCACCCTCACCGCGTCCGGCTACCCGCGGACGGTCCGGGTGTGGCGTCGGGGCACACCGCTGACCGAGGCGGCGGTGCTGTACGAGGGCAAGCCGGACGACGTCAACGTGCACGCGTACCGCGACCACGCGCCCGGCTTCGAACGCGACGTCGTGCGCCGGGTCGTCGACTTCTACCACTCCGAGCGCTACCTGCGCAGCGGCGACACCCTGCGCCGGATCGAGGCCCCGGACGACGCGCTGATCGGCATGCACCGGGAGTGGCTGCTGATCGAGCTGCGCACCGACTGGGCCGTCGCCGGCCGCGAGTACCCGGCCGGCACGCTGCTCGCCGGCGACTTCGACGAGTTCATGGCCGGGGGCCGGGACCTGACCGTCCTGTTCACCCCCGACCCGCACACCTCGCTGGCCGACTACAGCTGGACCCGCGGGCACCTGATCCTGGGGCTCATGCACGACGTGACGAGCCGCCTGGAGATACTCACCCCACGGCGCGGCGGTGAGTGGGCCCGGGAGCCGATGCCGGGCGTACCGGAGCTGTGCACCGCGTCGGCCAGCGGCACCGACCCGGACGTCGACGACGAGTACCTGCTCGACACCGACGGCTTCCTCACCCCGGCCACCCTGGACATCGGGACCGTCGGCGCCGGGCCGGCCAGCCTGCTCAAGAGCGCGCCCGCGTTCTTCGACACCGCCGGACTGACCGTGCGCCAGCACTTCGCCACCTCCGACGACGGCACCCGCATCCCGTACTTCGTGGTGGCGCCGGACCGGCCGGCACCGACGGGCGGCCGGCCGACCCTGCTGTACGGCTACGGGGGCTTCGAGATCAGCCAGCGTCCCGGCTACCGGGGCGGCGTCGGTCGCGCCTGGCTGGCCCGCGGCGGAAGCTACGTGGTGGCCAACATCCGCGGCGGCGGCGAGTACGGGCCGAACTGGCATTTCGGCGCGCTGAAGGAGAACCGCCACCTCGTGTACGAGGACTTCGCGGCGGTGGCGACGGACCTGACCGGGCGGGGTCTCACCGGTCCGCGGCGGCTGGGCATCCAGGGCGGCAGCAACGGCGGTCTGCTGATGGGCGTCATGCTGACCCGCTACCCGCACCTGTTCGGCGCGATCGTCGGTCAGGTGCCGCTGCTGGACATGCGCCGGTTCAGCGTGCTGCTCGCCGGCGCGTCGTGGATGGCCGAGTACGGCGACCCGGACGACCCGGAGCAGTGGCGGTACCTGCGGGAGTTCTCGCCGTACCACCAGGTCCGGCCGGACGGCGCCTACCCGCCGGTGCTGTTCACCACCTCCACCCGGGACGATCGGGTGCATCCGGGGCACGCCCGCAAGATGGTGGCCAGGATGCGCGAGTACGGCCTGCCCGTGACGTACTACGAGAACATCGAGGGCGGCCACGGCGGCGCCGCGGACAACGAGCAGGCCGCGTTCATGTCCGCGCTGGGCTACGAGTTCCTGTGGCGGCACCTCGGCGATGGCTAGGCGGACCCAGGCGGCCCCTGGCGGCGTTGTCGGCACGAGCGCATACGACACCGGTATGCGCTCGCACCTCCGCCTTGCCAGGAACCACCTGGGCCTCGCCTAGCTCGACTCCGAGAGAGACCGTAGGGCGGCGCAGCGTCACACTTTTCGAGCGACAGGCCGCCCGGCTCACTCGACCGTGACGGACTTGGCGAGGTTGCGGGGCTGGTCCACGTCGTGGCCCCGACTGGTGGCGATCTCGCACGCCAGGACCTGCAACGGCACCGTGGTCACCAGCGGCGCCAGCAGGGTCGGGGTACGCGGCACGTAGATCAGGTGGTCGGCGTGCGCGCGGACCGCCTCGTCACCCTCCTCGGCGATCGCGATGACCGTGGCGCCGCGCGCCCGTACCTCCTGGATGTTGGAGACGACCTTGTCGTGCAGTACACCGCGACCGCGCGGCGAGGGCACCACGCACACCACCGGGGTGCCGCCGTCGATCAGCGCGATCGGGCCGTGCTTGAGTTCACCGGCGGCGAACCCCTCGGCGTGCATGTAGGCCAGTTCCTTGAGCTTGAGCGCGCCCTCCAGGGCGACCGGATAGCCCACGTGCCGGCCGATGAACAGCACCGAGCGCGCCCCGCCCAGCGACCGGCCCAGCTCCCGGACGGGCTCCATCGTGGACAGTACGGCCTCCACCTTGGCCGGCATGGCCTGGAGCTGCTCGACGACCGCGCCCACCTCGTCGGCGTACTTGATGCCCCGGATCTGCGCCAGGTGCAGGCCGACCAGGTAGCACGCGACGAGCTGGGTCAGGAACGCCTTCGTGGAGGCCACCGCGACCTCGGGACCCGCGTGCGTGTACAGCACGGCGTCGGACTCCCGCGGGATCGTCGACCCGTTGGTGTTGGAGATGGCCAGCACGCGGGCCTTCTGCTCCTTCGCGTGCCGCAACGCCATGATGGTGTCCATCGTCTCGCCGGACTGCGAGATGGCCACCACGAGCGTGGCCCGGTCCAGTACCGGATCGCGGTACCGGAACTCCGACGCCAGCTCCACCTCGCACGGGATCCGGGTCCAGTGCTCGATCGCGTACTTGGCGACCAGCCCCGCGTGGTACGCGGTGCCGCAGGCGACGATGAACACCTTGTCGACGTCCCGAAGGTCCTGATCGGACAGTCGCACCTCGTCGAGGGTGATGTCGCCGGTCTCGGTGAGCCGGCCGCGCATCGTGTCGGCGACCGCCTTCGGCTGCTCGGCGATCTCCTTCAGCATGAAGTAGTCGTAGCCGCCCTTCTCGGCGGCGCTGGCGTCCCAGTCGACGTGGTACTCGCGGGTCGGCGCGGGCGCACCGGCGAAATCGGTGACCTCGATGCCGAGCGGGGTGATCGCCACGACCTGGTCCTGGCCGAGTTCGACCGCCTCCCGGGTGTGCGCGATGAACGCGGACACGTCCGAGGCGAGGAAGTACTCACCCTCACCGCGCCCGACCACCAGGGGCGAGTTACGGCGGGCGCCGACCACCAGGCCCGGCTCGTCGGTGTGCACGGCCAGCAGCGTGAAGGCGCCGTCCAGCCGCGAGCAGACGTTGCGCATCGCGGCGGCCAGTCCCTTGGCCGAACCCAGTTCCGCGGCCAGCAGGTGCGCCACGACCTCGCTGTCGGTGTCGCTGCTGAACTCGATCCCGGACGCCTCCAGCTCGGTACGCAGCCGGGTGAAGTTCTCGATGATGCCGTTGTGGATCACGGCGACCCGACCGTCCACGGACGTGTGCGGGTGTGCGTTGCGGTCGGTCGGCGCGCCGTGGGTCGCCCACCGGGTGTGGCCGATCCCGGTGATGGCGTCGGCGAAGCCGTCCCCGCCGGGCCGGTCGGCCAGCGCCTGGGTCAGGTTGCCGAGCTTGCCGGCCCGCTTCGTCACCTGGATCCCGGCGTCCGTCAGCACCGCCACGCCGGCCGAGTCGTAGCCGCGGTACTCCAACCGGCGAAGGCCCTCCACCACCACGGTGGACGCCGACCGCTGACCGACGTATCCCACGATGCCGCACATAATCTCAGAGCCTAGCCGAGAAGCGCGCAGCGCTGGTGCGCGATTCGCGGAGTGTCGAACTGCTCACGTGAGCGAAACCTACCGTTCATCCGGCACCGGCGACGGAGCGCCGGACGTGTCCGACGTGTCCGTCTCGTCGGTGCGCGGTACACCTGTCCCGCGCACCGGAGCCCGCCCCGCGGCGGTGGGACGTGCCTAGCCGACCGGGCTCGCCGCCCGGACGGTGTCGGCGATGCGGGTGGCCACCTCGTCGGCCTGCTCGTGGGTGGCCGCCTCGACCATGACCCGGATCAGCGGCTCGGTACCGGACGGCCGCAGCAGCACCCGGCCGGTGTCACCCAGCTCCCGCTCCGCGGCGGCCACGGCGTCCTGAACGGGTTCCGCGAGGCCCGCCGACCGACGGTCCGACACCCGCACGTTGATCAGTACCTGCGGCAGCGGGCGCACCACGGAGGCCAGGTCGGCCAGCGACCGGCCCGTCTCCGCCATCCGGGCGAGCAGGTGCAACGCGGTCAGCGTGCCGTCCCCGGTGCTCGCGTGCCCGAACAGCACCACATGACCGCTCTGCTCCCCGCCGAGGACCAGGCCACGCGACCGCAGCTCCTCCAGTACGTACCGGTCCCCGACGGCCGTGGTGAGCACGTCGATGCCGTGCTCGCGCATCGCCAGGTGCAGGCCGAGGTTGCTCATCACGGTCACCACGAGGGTGTTCCCGGTCAGCGCACCGGACTCCTTCATGCCGAGCGCGAGGATCCCCATGATCTGGTCGCCGTCGACGGTACGGCCGTCCGCGGTCACCGCGAGGCACCGGTCGGCGTCCCCGTCGTGGGCGATGCCGACGTCGGCACCCGCCGCGCGGACCGCGTCGGCCAGGCCGGCGAGGTGGGTCGAGCCACAGTTGTCGTTGATGTTCTCGCCGTCCGGGGCCGCGTGGATGGCGGTCACCTCGGCGCCCGCCCTGCGGTACGCCTCCGGGGCGACGGCGGAGGCGGCGCCGTTCGCGCAGTCCACCACCACCCGCAGCCCGGTCAGCGGATGCGGCACGCCGGCCAGCAGGTGGTCCAGGTAGCGGGCGGCCCCGTCGGTCCCCGACCGGACCCGCCCGATCCCGGCACCGGTCGGCCGTCGCCACCCGTCCGGCGCGTCCATCAGGGTCTCGATCTCGTCCTCGACGTCGTCGGGCAGCTTCTGACCGCCGGCCGCGAACAGCTTGATCCCGTTGTCCGGCATCGGATTGTGGCTGGCGGACAGTACGACGCCGAAGTCGGCGTCCGTCTCGGCGACGAGGTGGGCCACCGCCGGGGTGGGCAGCACCC
>JBAUUM010000034.1:0-3420 GCA_049582705.1 Actinocatenispora sp. | reverse complement strand
GGGCCGGCCACCTGTCACGGTGGCCGGCCCGGCACCCACCTCCGCGCCGCCACGAGTCAGGCGAGCAGCTCGGGGCTGATGGGGATGGGGGCGGGGCGGTAGGCCGGTGGCTGTACGCCCATCAGCTCCCGCACCAGGAAGTCCCAGCAGCGCTTACGCACGTACGCCAGGCAGTCGAGGAACATGTGCTCGGCCCCCGGCACGATGAGCAGCTCGAAGTCCTTGTCGGCGGCGACGAGCCGTTCGGCCAGCCGCAGCGTGTGGTGCGGATGGACCTGGTCGTCCATCTCGCCGTGGACGAGCAGCAGCGTGCCCGCCAACCGGTCCGCGATGTCCACGTTGGAGGCACGGGCCCAGGCATCGGGGTTGTCCGCACCGTCGTACGTCTCCACGAAGCCCAGGTTGAAGTAGCGGGCGTCGTGCGAGCCGGAGAGGGCGGCGCCGACCTTGTACGTCTCGGGGAAGTCCAGCATCGCCCGCACCGCGGCGAACCCGCCGCCGGAGTGGCCGAACACGCCCACCCGGTCCAGGTCCATCCACGGCCGGGTCCGGGCCAGCTGCTCCAGCGCCGCGACATGGTCGGCCAGGCAGCCCGCGTCGGCCAGGTGGCCGTACGACGCGTCGTGGAAGGACCTGCTGCGCCCCGGGGTGCCGCGCCCGTCCACCGCCACCACCACGAAGCCCAGCGCCGCCAGGGGTTCCGCGTCGAGGCCCATACCACCGGGGTCGAAGCACGGGGCGACCCGATTGGTCTGCGGACCGGGGTACGGGTTGTCCACCACCGGGTAGCGCCGGGTCGGGTCGAACCCTCGCGGCCGGTACAGCACCCCGTAGATGTCCGTCACCCCGTCGGCCGCCGTGACGCGGAACCGTTCCGGCGGCGTCCAGCCGGTCGCGGCGAGCTTGCTGATGTCGGCGCGTTCCAGCTCGACCAGTACCCGCCCGGACCAGTCGCGGACCGTCGTCACCGGCGGGGTGTCGACAGTGGACGCGGAGTCGAGGAAGTAAGCCTGGTCGTCCGGCATGGTGACGACGTGGTCCAGCTCGTCGTCGGTGACCGTGGCGAAGCCGGAGCCGTCCAGCCCGACCCGGCACACCGTGCGCCGGTACGGGTCCTCGTCGACCAGCCCGGTGGCGGTGAAGTACACGACCCGCGCGGCCTCGTCGACGCGCAGGATCTGCCGCACCACCCACTGCCCGGAGGTGACCTGCCCGAGCAGCTCGCCGGTGCGCAGGTCGTACCGGTACAGGTGGCCCCAGCCGTCGCGCTGCGAGAACCACAGCACCTCGTCGGCCAGTACCCGCACGATCGGCGGCTCGGCCATCCACTGGTTGGGTTCGACGCGGGTGGTCCCGGTCTCGCTCAGGACGGCGCGGACCTCGCCGGTGGCCGGGTCCAGCCGGTACAGCGTCAGCGTGCGCAGGTCGCGGGGCTGGCCGAGGTAGTACACCGCCGAGCCGTCCGGAGCCCACCACGCCCACTTGGTCGCGATCGGCGACACCTGCGGCATGAACAGCGGCTCGCCCTGCGCCCGGACCACCGTGCCCTCGGCGACGTCCAGTACGACCAGCTCGGCCCGCGGCATGTTCTCGTCCCCGGCGAACGCGTACCGCTGGGTGTGCAGGGCGGGCGCGCTGCCGTCGGCGGGCCTCGCCTCCACGAGATGGGTCTGCCGGACGTCGCGCTCGTCGGTCCGATGCGTCAGTACCTTCGTCGAGTCGGGCGACCAGGCCAGCGTGGGCGGCGGGTACGGCAGGCCGAACTTGCGCAGCAGGGTGCCGTTGCTCGTGCTGTCCGGCCCGGAGCCGTACTGGTGGTCGGGCCCGCCGTCGGTGGTCAGCGCCCACTCGCGGCCGTCGGACAGCGAACGCGCCCACAGGTCGGGCCCCCGCCGGGACACCGCGACCTTCCTGTCCGGTGACGGCACCTCCAGCGGGTTGCCCGGCGGCGTGAACTCGGCCCGCTCGCACGTGTAGCTGTCCAGGTGGCAGCGCCAGTACTCGCCGAACGCGCCGAACTCCACGGCGTCGCCGGTCAGGTCGATGGCCGGGAACGGCAGGGCCTCGGGGTCGACCTGCTGCCCGGAGGCGCCGGAGAGCGCGGCGGCGAGCCGGGTGTGGTCGAAGGCCGGCTCGCGGGTGCCCGCCGCCGGGTCGACCAGGACGAACCGTCTGCCGACTCCGTTGCTCACCGCGCACCAGAAGCGGCTGCCTCCGTCGATCCACTGCGGCCTGATCTTGTCGCCGACGACGAGTTCGCCGGGGCGGGCGGGTCGGCGGAGGAGCTGCTCCGCGGCCTGGTAGTCCTGCGTGGTGCTCATTGCCGGTGTCCCTTGGTCGGTGTCGGTCACGGTCATGGCGGGTGCTCCTCAGAGGCTGCGGGCGGTGATGTCGCCGTACGCGGTGGTCGCGTGGATGTCGAGGTGGGCGCCGGTGCCGTCGACGGCCCCGACCACGTTGTGGATCCGGCCGTAGGTGGTGCTGGCGTGCAGGGTGGCGGCGACACCGCGGGCGGCGCCGACCGAGATCTCACCGGCCTCGGTGCGCAGCACGACCGTGCCGCGTACGGCCTCGGCGATCCGGATGTCGCCCTTCCTGGTGCTGATCTCCGCCGGTCCGCCCAGACGGCCGACCGAGACGTCGCCGGCGAGGAGGGTGAGGCGGGCACCCGCGGCCTCGTCGATCTTGACCGAGCCCTGCGAGCCCTCGAAGGCGACGTCGCCGAGCCGGCCGACGCACCGGAACCCGGCGCTGGCCGCCTTCGCCTCGATGCGGGAGCCGGCGGGAAGCTGGACGGTCACCTCAAGGGATCCGGAGGCGCCGAGGACCCGGTACTTCGCCGGCGCGGTCTCGATCCGCAGGACGCCGTCGCCGTACCGGACCGTGGTCTGCTCCGCCGCCTGCACGTCGCGGCCCTTCGAGGCGTCCGCGGGCAGGATCTCGACCACGGTGTCGGGCCGGTCGGCGGCGATGAACCGGACGCGGCCCGCCGGGATGTCGAGGACGGCGGCGATCGGGGCGGGGGTGTCGAACGTGTGCATCGTGCCCTCCTCCGGTGCGGCTTGTTTCTGACATCGAAAACGCTACGTTGCGTTCATGAATCTCACAACGCTCTTGTTGCGATCAACATGCATCTATGCAGATCAGAGCCACATTATCGTTGCAATGGTCGTGACGTTCAACGCAACAAACAGCTCATGAACGTTGCAATGGATGAGGAGTGAACGCCATACTGGCAGCGTCCGGGAAACACGGAGGGAGACCGCGATGCCGGGAGGCAGGCTCACCCAGCAGGAACGGCAGCAGATCGTGCTGGGGCTGGCCGACGGGCACGCCTACGCGGAGATCGCCCGACGGCTCGACCGCCCCACCTCGACCATCACCCGTGAGGTGATGCGCAACGGCGGCCCCACCGCGTAC
>JBAUUM010000033.1:0-3121 GCA_049582705.1 Actinocatenispora sp. | reverse complement strand
GCGCCGCGGTTCCGACGCCGTGCCGGGCACGCTGCCTACTGGCCCTGCCACTGTCCGGCGGTCGGATCCTGCGGGCCGTACTGCGGTGGTTGTTGCGGCTGCGGGGCCGGTGGCGGCTGCTGCTGCGGGTAGCCCTGCTGCGGTCCCGGCGGCGGGACGGTCGGATACACGGCGGTCGCGCCGTTGTCCGGTCCGGCCGGCGGGTACTGCGGCGCCGGCGGTCCGTAGCCGGTGGGCGGGCCGACCGGCCGCGGCGGCTGCGGGTACAGCGTGGGGCCGAGTTCCAGGTGCCCGATGACGGCGCCGACCACGGCGATGAGGGCGCCGAAGAGCATCAGCCAACCGCCCCAGCTGAACGACATCGCGGTGTTGATGTTCGAGTCGTCGCCGTACAGCACGGCCAGGTCGTGGCCGAAGAAGACCCGCTTCGCCGACGTCGCGTACCCGAAGAGGCTCAGGAAGGCGAACAGGGTCACGCCGATCTGGAGGTGGCTGGTGCGGAAGCCGGTGACCTCACGGTCCCGGGAGATCGCCAGGTGCGAGGCGCTCAGGCTGATCATGATGAGCCCGGCGAGCACGATGAACCAGGTGAGCGGCGCCATGAAGGTCTCGGTCGCCCAGGCGCTGAACCACGCCGGCAGGTGTCGGCTGTCGAGTTGGCTGGCGAGCCGGTCGTCGTCGTACGCGATGAACGGCGCGAAGGAGAACGCGAAGATGAGCAGCCCGCCGAAGGCGGCGAGCCCGTCGCCGAGCGAGATCCGGTGTTCGGGTGCCCAGCCGGGTCCGGGGACCCGGGCGTACGGACCGCGTGCCGGCTGGTATCCGGCCGGCTGACCGGAGGTCTGGCCGTGTGTCGGCCAACCCGTTCCCGGATACACCTGCCCGGGCTGGGATTCCGGGGGTTGTTGCTGGCCTTCCGGTGGCGGGAGGTTGCCCTGCGGCGGCTGCTCCGGGGCCGGCCCTGGCTGCTGAGGTTGCCCGTGCGCCGGGCTCACCGGTGAGGGGTCGGAAGGCTGCATGATGGAGGGCTCCTTGCTGGGGCAGCGTGGGGAGATCCGCAGAGTAGCCCAGCGACGACCTTGGTGGCGCGGCAGAGGCCGGACAGGCGGACGGCGCCCTGTGTGTCGAGGGCGCCGCCGTCGGGGCACTTCCGGCCGGGTTACCAAGCGTGCATCTCTTCTCGTCGGTGCGGGTCACGAAGACCCGTTCGACGCGCCTCCCGCGGCTGATCGCGCGTGGGTGCCCGGTGGCCGTGCCACGGAACCTGACCAGACGGGGAACGATCGCCCACGTGCTCGGTCAGGGACCGCATCTCCATTTCTACGCCGAGCGGTGACGACGCGCCAGACCCCGGAAGCATGTCGAGTGGCGTCCGCCTCCCCCGAACCACGCGTGTCGCATTGATTTATTAAGTGAGGCTAACCTAAGCTTCCCCACCATGTTCTCGACATCGTCGACGGTCCTGGCCGTCGAGCCGGGCACACCGACGCCCACCGACGACCCCACCGCCGCCGCCGCCGACCTGCTCGCGAGTTCCCCGGCCGGGCTGGTCACCCTCGCCACGCTGGCGGCCGACCTGACCCGGGCCGCCGCGGACGGGACGCGCGAGCAGCCCGGGCCGTTGCCGTCCTGCTCGCCCGCCGAACTCGCCGAACGGGTACGGGCCGACCTCGTCGCCCTCAGTACCGACCCGCGGGCCGGCCTCGACCGGGTGACGCTCGACGCGATCGGCGCGGAACCGACCGGTGCGGACCCGGACTCCCACGGCCTGTTGCTGCCGCGGCGCGGCGCGGGAGTCGGTGTGGTCAGCAGACTCGTCCGGCGCTACGCGGGCGGCACCGTACGGCTGTCCGACCCGGCCGCGGCCGCGCACCTGCAACCACCGGCCCTCACCGTCGCCGTCGCGACCGAGATGATCGCCGCCGCGTTCAACGCCAGCGTGGACACCTGGGACTCCGGTCCGTACGCCATGGAGCTGGAGAAGCAGGTGGTGGCCGCGCTGGTCGGCCTGCTGGGCTACCCGGCCACCGGCACCGGCGTTCTCACCTCCGGCGGTACCGCGTCGAACCTGCACGCGCTGCTGCTGGCACGCGACGCCGCGGCCCGTCGCAGGTTCGGCATCGGGATGGACCGGCAGCCGTGGCCCGCCGGGTACCGCCCCGTCGTGTACTGCTCGGAGGCCGCGCACTTCTCCACCGCCCAGGCCTGCGCGGTGCTGGGACTCGGCCGCGACGCCGTGCGGACCGTGCCGGTGGACGGCCGGTTCCGGATGCGCACCGACGTACTGGCCGCCGAACTCGCCGCGCTGCCGGCCGACGCGGTGCCGGTCGCGATCGTGGCGACCGCCGGCACCACCGACTTCGGGTCGATCGACCCGCTGTCCGACTGCCGGGATCTGGCCGACCGGTACGACGCCTGGCTGCACGTGGACGCGGCGTACGGCGGCGGCGCCCTGTTCTCCGACCGGCTCCGACCGCTGCTGTCCGGTGTGGACAGTGCCGACTCGGTGACCCTCGACCTGCACAAGATCGGCTGGCAGCCGGCCGCGGCGAGTGCGCTGCTGGTGCGGCGACGCTGCGAACTCGGGGTCGGCCGGGAACGCGTCGCGTACCTGAACCCGGAGGACGACGGGGCCGCCGGGTACGACGGGCTGCTGGAGCGCTCCCTGGCCACCACCCGGCGGGCGGACGCGTTGAAGATCGCGGCCACCTTCCTGGCCCTCGGCCGGCAGGGACTCGGCCGGCTCCTCGACGCCTGCCACGACCTGGCCCGGTACGCGGAGCGTCGGATCCTGGACCATCCACGGCTCGAACTGGCCGCCGGCGCGACGCTCAGTACCGTGGTCTTCCGGTACCGCACCGCCGACGCCGAGCGGGCCACGCAGGTCAACGGCGCGCTGCGGCGACGGCTGCTGCGCGCCGGCACCGCGCTCATCGGCCGCACCGAGATACCCGGGCGCGGCACGTACCTGAAGCTCACCCTGCTCAATCCCACCGCCCGGCGCGCGGATGTCGACCGGCTGCTGGACGCGGTGCTGGCCGCCGGTGACCGGGAGGTGGCGGCATGACCCGCTCGTACGCTCCGGAGACGGCGACCGGGCACACCGCCGCCAGCGCCAGCG
>JBAUUM010000032.1:0-1692 GCA_049582705.1 Actinocatenispora sp. | reverse complement strand
CCGGTTGCTCGGCCTGACCGCGCACCGCCGGCTGCGGTCGGCCCGCGGAAAGCTGTCCGTGCCGGCGCTGCTCGCCACCGCGCAGCTGGCTCGCCGGCCCTCCGCCCGGTCCATCATGCTCACCGTGACCGTCGCGGTCTCGCTGCTCAGCTTCGCGGCGACCGCCTGGGACCTGGCCGGTCACGAGCGGCAGCGGCGCGCCCAGGACGAGGTGGGTGCCGCGCGGGTGTACACGGTGGACGCGGCCGGTCCGCAGGCGGTCCGGAACGCGGTCGACCGGCTCGACCCGTCCGGGCGGCAGCTGATGCCCGCCATGCAGTCCGACGTGGTGTACGCCGACTCGACGGTGCCGGTGCTGGCCGTCGACCCGCACCGGCTCCCGTCCGTGGCGGCCTGGTCCGGCCTCACCACGGGCCAGGTACGTGACCTGGCCCGCCGGCTGCCCGCCCGGACCGCGCCGGTCGTGCGGGTGCACGGCCCGCTGCAGCTCACCGTGCACCCCTCGCAGGTACCGGACGGGCGTCCGATGGAGGTCATCGCCGTCCTGGCCCGGCCGGACCAGGCCCCGACCGAGGTCGAGCTGGGGGAACTGCGGGCCGGTCGCAGCACGTACCGGGCAGCTCTGCCGCAGTGCGCGTCCGGTTGCCAGCTCACCGGGCTCGGGCTGGCCCGGTACCCGGGAGACTTCCACCAGATCGCCGCCACCGTCGAGATCACCCAGGTGCGGGACGGTGACCGGACCCTGGACCTGGGCCTGACCCGCCCGGACCGGTGGCGGGTCAACCACATCAGCGCGTCGTCGGACGTCCGTCTGTCCACAACGGACGATGGACTGAAGGTCGGTTACCACAGCAGCGAACCCGCCGACCTGGTCGTCGACTACGCCTCCGCGCCCCGAGGGCTGCCCGTCGTGCTCGCCGGCGGTGCGCCCGCCGACAACCCGCACAGCAGCCAGTTCACCTTCCCGGCCTTCGGGGACACGCCGCTGCCGTTCGACGTCGCCGGCCGCGCCGACGTCATACCCCGGGCCGGGCGGCACGCCCTGCTGGTCGACCTGGACTCGGCGCAGCGGGTCCTCGCCGCCCGGCTCGATGCGTCCGACCAGGCGTCGTTCCTCTACCAGGTGTGGGCCGCCCCGGGTGCGCCCGCCGGGCTCGCCGACCGGCTGAACGCGGCGGGTCTCACGGTGCAGCGCACCGATTCGCTGTCGGAGACCAGGACCGCGCTGAGCCGTCAGGCGCCCGGGCTGGCGCTGCGGCTCTACCTGGTCGCCGGCGTCGCGGCCCTGCTCCTCGCGGTCGGGGCGGTACTGCTCGGCGGGTACGTCGGGGTGCGGGAACGGCTCTACGACCTCGCCGCGCTGCACGCCGCCGGGATCGGTGGGGCGGACCTGGCCCGCGCCGTGCGGCGCGAGTACCGCATCCTGCTCGGCGTCCCGCTGCTGACCGGCCTGCTGGTCGGCGCGGCCAGCTCGGTACTGCTGCTGCCCTCGCTGCACCTGGTGACCAGCAACGACAGCGGCGCGCACCGGGTGTACCAGCTGGGTCCGTACTGGGTGCCGGGTGCGGTGCTGGCCACCGTGCTGGCGCTGGCCGTGGCGGCGGGCCTGATGACCCGGATGCTGCGGCGAGTCGGGCCGGAGCGGCTGCGGAACGGCGCCCGCTGATGCGTACCGTGCGGTGGGCGGTGGCC
>JBAUUM010000031.1:0-12345 GCA_049582705.1 Actinocatenispora sp. | reverse complement strand
CGGCCCGCCGGCGCCGGTGCGCGGCCAGCGCGACCACCACCGGCGCGATCATCAGTGATCTCACCAGCTTCACGACGACCGCGTACCGGCCGGCGTCGGGACTGAACGTGAACCCGGCCGCCACGACGCTGGAGGTGTCGTTGACCGCGGTACCGGCCCACAGGCCGAAGCCGTGGTCGGTCAGGCCGAGCAGGTGTCCGAGCGGCGGGAAGATCAGGGCGGCCGCCACGTTGTAGACGAAGATCGTCGACACCGCGTACGCGACGGTCGCCTCCGTCGCCGCGATGGCGGGCGCGACCGCGCCGATCGCGGAGGCGCCGCAGATGCCGGTGCCGGCCCCGACGAGGGCGCTCATGTCGCCGGAGACGCCGAGCGCGCGTCCCAGCAGCCACGCGCCGAGCAGGCACACGGCCAGCGTGCCCAGCATGACCGGCAGCGAGTGCAGACCGACCCGGGCGACCGCGGTCAGGGACAGTCCCAGGCCGAAGACCACCACGGCGGCCTGCAGCACGTACCGTCCGGCGAACGCCGCGCCCGGCCGCAACGTCGACCAGACCTCCCGGCGGCCGAGCGTCGCGCGCAGCAGCGCGCCGAGGGCGATCGCGACGATCGGTGCCCCGACGACGGGTGCGACCGTGCCCACCGCGGTGGCGACCCCGGCCACGGCGACCGTGAGACCCAGCCCGGGTAGCAGCCGCCGTCGTCCCGTCCTGGGGGCAGTGGTTTCCGGGGCAGGGTGGGACGTTTCGACGGTCACGCTCCCAGCCTGCGGGCTGAGCCGCCGCCCAGGTAGAGGCAGATCCGAGATGAGCCCATAGGCTGTGGCTATGTCTGACCTCACCGCTGCGGACCTGGCCAGCCTCCGGCTCTTCGTCGACACGGTGACCCTCGGCAGCCTGTCCGGCGCCGCCCGGCGGCAGCGGATCACCCAGCCGTCGGCCAGCGAGGCGATGCGTCGGCTGGAACGCCGCCTCGGCCTCGACCTGCTGATCCGTGGCCCCCGCGGCTCCCGGCCCACCCCAGAGGGCGCCCGCCTGGCCGAACTCGCCGGCCGGGTACTGGCCGAACTGGACACCTTCGCCGAGGAGGCCCGCGCGCTGCGCGCCGCAGGCTCGCGGCACGTACGGGTCGCGGCGAGCTACACCAACGCCGAGCATCTGCTGCCGCCCGTCATCGCGCGGTACCGGGCGCTGCGCCCGGACGTCGTGGTGAGCCTCGTCGTGGTCAACTCCGACGAGGTCGTCGCCCGGGTGCACGCCCGGACGGCCGACCTGGGGTTCGTGGAGGACCCCGGGCCGCATCCCGACCTCGGGGCGGCCACGATCGGCACGGACGAGCTGACCGTGGTGGTCGCCGCGGGACATCCGTGGGCCGGCCGGTCCACGGCGCTGCCCGCCGGCACCCTGACGAGTACCCCGCTGCTGTTGCGTGAGCGGGGGTCCGGCACCCGGGCCAGCTTCGAACTGGCCGCCGCCCGGGCCGGCCTCACGGTCGCCGAGCCGCTCGGCGTGATGAGCTCCACCGCGGCGCTGAAGACCGCCGTCCGGGCCGGACTCGGCGCCACCGTGGTGAGCCGGCTGTCCGTGGTCGACGAACTGGCCGCCGGTGACCTACGGGTGGTGCCGGTCGAGGGCCTCGACCTGCACCGCGACCTGCGGGCGTTGTGGCACCCGGCGCATCGACGGGAACTGACCGGTGATTTCCTGCGCACGGTGACCGCTGCCGGGTGACGCGTGAACCGCCGCCGTTTTGCACCCGCTGCTAGTCTCCGGCTTCGCCCCCAGGGCCTGCCACAGGGCCCGGCCGAGCACCCGGGGCTGTGGGACGGCCCACACCTTCCTGGGGCGCACCCTTCCGACAGCCGAGGACAGCGCCGTGAGCGACCCGCAGCAGCCCGAGTACCCACGCCAACCCTTCCCGCCGGCCGACGGCTACACCGTGCCCGGTGCGTCGGCGGCCGGGCCGCCCGGCGGCTGGTCGGACGACCCGCTGGCGGGCGCGCCGGGCGACGGGTTCGAGGGATGGCTCCGCCGCACCGTGGCGATCTGCCGGCGCAGTTTCGGCCCCGCGCTCGCCCTGATCGGCGGCACGTACGTGGTACCGATCGTGGTGCTGTCGGTGGTCACCGCGATCATCTCCGCGCGGCTCAGCCGGGTGGACACCCGGCCCGATCCGGCCGACCCGATGGGGCCGCTGCGCGACATGGTGCAGAGCATCGCCGGCTGGTACGCGCTGCTGCTCCTGCTGGCGGTCGCGGCCGGTTACCTGCAGGCGGTGGGCTGGTCGGCCGCGGTACGGGTGATGGCGCGCGACGCCGCCGGCGAGCCCCGGGACCTCGGCGCGGCCCTGCGGTTCGGCCTGCGCCGCGGCCTGCCGCTGTGGGGCTGGCTCATCCTGGAGTACCTGTGCGTGATCGTGGGGCTCTGCGCGTGTGTCCTGCCGGGCGTGTACCTGTCCCTGGCGATGTCGATGATCGTGCCGATCGTCGTGTTCGAACGCGGCCAGCCGGCCATCACCCGCTCGTTCCGCCTGGTGCACAACAACTTCTGGCCCACGGTCGGCCGGCTGCTCCTGCTCGGGCTCTGCGTCTTCGCGTACACGATGGTGCTCAGCGTCGTCATGAACGCGATCACCGGGACCTCGTCGCTGAGCAGCCCGGCCGAGCCGCAGTCGTTCGGCGCCGTACTGACCGGGCAGCTGGTCGTCTCGCTGCTGTCGCTGCCCGCCGCGGTGGTCGGTGTGGCGGGGATCGTGGCCGCGTACGCCGAGCTGCGCGGGCGCGAGGGCACCGGGGTCGACACCGCCCAGTTGGCCGCCGCGACGACGTGACGGTTGCCTCGCGTTCCGGGTGTTCGCTTGCACTCGCCGGGGGTGAGTGCTAAACCTTGACTTGGCACTCGCTGTAGGGGAGTGCCAAGGATGGATCTGGTGGGTCCCGTCGGGTGACCGGCGGAGCGCGCACGAGGTTCGTCCAGGTCGGGCGGTGAGGCCCGGCGGTCAGGGCATACCAGCTGGATGCCGTGGCCGTGGGGTCGTCCGTCGCGGGCATCGGCCGGCCGCCGTGCGTATTTGACGCGCGTTCCGCCATCCGCGAGTCGGATTGCGGGGCGCACAGGTGTCTGACACACCGGAGGACAACGCCCAAATGGCAAAGATGATTGCGTTCGACGAGGAGGCGCGCCGCGGCCTCGAGCGGGGCATGAACACCCTCGCCGACGCCGTAAAGGTGACGCTCGGCCCGAAGGGCCGCAACGTCGTTCTGGAGAAGAAGTGGGGCGCTCCCACTATCACCAACGACGGCGTCTCGATCGCCAAGGAGATCGAGCTCGAGGACCCGTGGGAGAAGATCGGGGCCGAGCTCGTCAAGGAAGTTGCCAAGAAGACCGACGACGTTGCCGGTGACGGCACGACGACCGCGACCGTGCTGGCTCAGGCACTGGTCCGGGAGGGTCTGCGCAACGTGGCCGCCGGCGCCAACCCGATCGCCCTCAAGCGGGGCATCGAGGCCGCGGTCGCGAGCGTGACCGAGCAGCTGGCCCAGCTCTCCAAGGACATCGAGACCAAGGACCAGATCGCCGCGACCGCGTCGATCTCGGCCGGTGACCACAGCGTCGGCGAGATCATCGCCGAGGCGATGGACAAGGTCGGCAAGGAAGGTGTCATCACCGTCGAGGAGAGCAACACCTTCGGCCTGGAGCTTGAGCTCACCGAGGGCATGCGCTTCGACAAGGGCTACGTGTCGGCGTACTTCGCCACCGACACCGAGCGGATGGAAGCCTCCTTCGACGACCCGTACCTGCTGATCGTCAACTCCAAGATCTCCGCGGTGAAGGACCTGCTGCCGGTTCTGGAGAAGGTCATGCAGTCCGGCAAGCCGCTGGTGATCATCGCCGAGGACCTTGAGGGCGAGGCCCTGGCCACCCTCATCGTGAACAAGGTCCGTGGCACGTTCAAGTCGGCCGCCGTCAAGGCCCCCGGCTTCGGCGACCGCCGCAAGGCGATGCTGGACGACATCGCGTTCCTGACCGGCGGCCAGGTCATCAGCGAGGACATCGGCCTCAAGCTGGAGAACGTCGGCCTGGAGCTGCTGGGCAAGGCCCGCAAGGTCGTCATCACCAAGGACGAGACCACCATCGTCGACGGTGCCGGCGACGCGGACCGGATCCAGGGTCGGGTCAACCAGATCCGCAACGAGATCGAGAACTCCGACTCCGACTACGACCGCGAGAAGCTGCAGGAGCGGCTGGCCAAGCTGGCCGGCGGCGTTGCGGTGATCAAGGTCGGCGCGGCCACCGAGGTCGAGCTGAAGGAGCGGAAGCACCGGGTCGAGGACGCGGTGCGCAACGCGAAGGCTGCCGTCGAGGAGGGCATCCTGCCCGGTGGCGGTGTCGCGCTGGTCCAGGCCGGCACGTCCGCCTTCGACAAGCTGGATCTCAACGCCGACGAGACCACCGGCGCGGCGATCGTTCGGCAGGCCCTTGAGGCCCCGCTGAAGCAGATCGCGATCAACGCCGGCCTCGAGGGTGGCGTCGTGGCGGAGAAGGTGCGCAACCTGACCCCGGGCCACGGCCTGAACGCCGCGAACGGCGAGTACGTGAACATGCTCGACGCCGGCATCCTGGACCCGACCAAGGTGACGCGTTCCGCTCTGCAGAACGCTGCCTCGATCGCGGCCCTCTTCCTGACCACCGAGGCTGTGGTGGCGGAGAAGCCGGAGAAGAACCCGGCCCCGGCCGGTGCGCCGGACGCCGGCGGCATGGACTTCTGATCCGTCCCTGACGGTTCAGCTGGTTCGTCCACGGCTGGATGAAGTGAAGCGAAAGGCCCCTGGTCCGGGATTCCGGACCAGGGGCCTTCTGCTGTCTGCCTGAAACCGACAGTACGCCGGGTGGGCGCCCGCCGAGCGGCGCGAATCGCGCATCGGTCCGTTCGGCGGTGTGCTCTCGACCGATTGGCCACGGATGCCGTGAAGTTGGCCGGCTGTCCCACGTTCAGGTGTACCTTCCCGCTTGCGCGTATCTCAGACAATGAAACCGGCGGAGGGTAGTTCCATGATCACACGACGTCAAGTTGCCACAACGGGAGCCGCGGCCGCGCTCGGCGGCCTGGTCGGCGGCGCCAGCGCCAGCGCCGCGTCCGCGGGCCCCGCCATGCCGGAGGGCTTCCGGTTCGACCAGGTGCGCCTGGTGAACCTCTCGCACGTCAACGACCCGGCCACCACGAACGTCTTCCCCGGTGACCCACCGTTCACGCTCGAGGTCATCGACACGATCCCGGAGGACGGCTTCTACCTCCAGTACATGCGCGAGGGGGAGCACACCGGCACCCACTACGGGGCGCCCGGTCACTTCAACGCCGGCCAGCCGCTCGCCGACCAGCTCGACCCGGGCGACTTCTTCCGGCCGGCCGTCAAGATCGACGTACGGGAGCAGAGCCGGCACGACGCCAACTACGCGGTCACGATCGAGGACGTCCGGCGCCACGAACGGCGGTACGGACGGATCCCGGACGAGTCGTTCGTGGTCATCTGGACCGGATGGGACGCCAAGTGGGGCACGCCCGCGTATCCCAACCAGTCACCGGACGGCGTCATCCACCAGCCGGGGTTCGCCGTCGACACGGTCCGCTGGCTGATCGACACCGGTCGGCTGGGCCGGCGCGGCGGTACCGGTACCGACACGTTCAGCCCGGACGTCGGTACCGACGAGACGTTCACGGTGTCCAAGCTCGTCTACCGGCGGCACCGGCTCAGCCTGGAGATCCTCGGCAACCTGGCGCAGCTGCCCCCCGCCGGTGCCTGGCTGTTGGCCGGCGGGCCGATCAACCACCGTGGCGCCGGCGCGCCGTCGACCATCTTCGGCTTCATTCCGGAGCACGGGCGGTGACCGTGTCACCCGTGGCCGGTCGCAGCTCGGTGAGCGGCACCGGTCGACCGAACAGGTAGCCCTGCCCCAGTTCGTACCCGAGTTCGGTCAGCACCGCGGCCTGCCGTCCCGACTCCACGCCCTCGGCCACGACGGTGAGGTTCGCGGAGCGGCCGAACTCGGTGATGAACTGGTGCGCGGTCGACCGCCGCCCGGTGGCGTCGATGCCGGTCATCGTCCGGTCCAGCTTCACCATGTCGACATCCAGGTACGACAGCAGCGCCAGATTGTTGAAGCCGGTGCCGAAGTCGTCCAGAGCGATCCGGATGCCGGTGGACCGGAGCCGGTTGAGGTTGCGCGCGGTCTGCGCCGGGTCCGGCGTCTCGCCGGTCTCGGTCAGCTCCAGCACCAGCTTCGCGCCGCCCAGCTGGTTCGCGGTGAGCGCCCGCCGTACCGTCTCGGACAGCTCCGTCGTGCCGGCCCACGTCGCCGAGACGTTGACGTGCAGGTCCAGCGACGTGCCCAGGCCGGCCTCGATGGTGGTCAGGTCGGCGCAGGCCCGGTCGAGTACCAGGGTGTCCAGCCGGTGCGCGAGGCCGGCCCGCTCCAGTACGGGGACGAACTCGGCGGGTGACAGGTAGGCGCCGGTGGGCGTCACGCGCCACCGGACCAGTGCCTCGACCGCCACGACCTGCTGGTCGGCGAGCCGGACGATCGGCTGGTAGAAGACCTCGAACCCGCTGCCGGACTGGCCGGGCGTGAGCGCGGCGGCGAGGCGGGGCAGCAGGTCGCGGGCCGTCTCCAGGTCGCTGCGGTGCGACACCACCCGACCCTTGCCCTGCCGCTTGCCCGCGTACATCGCGTTGTCGGCGCGGCGCAGCAGCTCGCCGACGGTCAGTCCGGTCTCCTCGCGGTCCGGCGAGACCATGCCGAGGCTGGCGCTGACCGTGAGCGGGGTCCCGTCGATCAGGAAGGGTCGCGCCAGCGCGGCGAGGATCCGGTTGCTGACCTGCTCGGGGGCCTTGTCCCCGGTCAGGTCGTCACCCTCCAGCAGGATCGCGAACTCGTCGCCGCCGAGCCGGGCGACGGTGTCGGCGCTGCGTACGCAGCCCAGCAGGCGCTCGCCGACCGCCTTGAGCAGCTGGTCCCCGACGTGGTGGCCGTGGTGGTCGTTGACGTCCTTGAAGTCGTCCAGGTCCACGAAGATCAGCGCGAGCATCCGCAGGTCCCGCTTGTGCAGCTGGGTCGCGTGCTCCAGCCGGTCGCCGAACAGCGCCCGGTTGGGCAGGCCGGTGAGCGGGTCGTGGAACGCCTGGAAGGCCAGCCGTGCCTGCCCTTCCCGTACCCGTTCGAGCAGGGCGGTGTTCTCCAGCAGGGTGATCAGCTGTCGGACCATCACCAGGAAGAGGACCAGCGCCCCCAGGTACATCGTGTACGCGGCGATCGTGCTGCCGGTCGCCGTCCAGACCACGAAGAGCACGACGCAGCCGGTCAGCGGCAGGTACGGCAGCAACAGATGCGGCCAGCGGATCCGGCGGCTCGGCGCGTGCACGGCGGTGTCGGTCCGAGGGTTGGTCGGGGCGAGCATCGACAGGGCGATCAACGCCGGTCCGGCCACGAAGCCGATGTCCGCGACCGGCGGCATCTCCCCGGCGCCGCTGCTGACCAGGTACGAGAAGACGCTGTCCGACGCGGAGATGCAGACCAGCCCCAGGGCGAGCAGCAGCAGGGGCAACCGGTCGGCCGCGGCGATCCGCCGGAACGTCGCGAGCAGGATGACCATGGCCACGAGTACCAGGTCGGTGACGGGGTAGCCGAAACCGATCAGGAACTCGGCCCGGGACGGGGCGCCGTCGTGGACGACGGCCGCGAGCGTGGTCTGCCACGCCAGCAGCACCATGGACAGCACCACGATGAGCCCGTCGAAGACGAGCAGTACGTGCCGGCGCCAGTTCGCCCGTTCCGCCGCGTCGATCCGGGAACTCGCCCGGGTGGCCAGGATGAGCAGGGCGGGCAGCGCAAAGACCGGCATCAGGAGGTATCCGGCATCGGCCAGCGAGGGGCTCGGAATCGGGACGTTGGCCTGCAACTGGTACCAGGACCAGAGCGCCTGCCCGGTGCCCCACGACGCCATCGAGCAGCCGATCAGGAACCGCCACCATCGGCAGGGCCCGTGCGCCCGGTACGCCTTCCACCAGGCCAGAGCAGCGGCCACCCACGCGCCGACGAACTGTGCGCCGTCGTCCACCACAAGCGTGTTCCTGGTGCCGAGAACCCCCGTGAGGCTCAGCATGAACTCCAGGAAGACGAGGAAGGCAACGCCGCCAGCCATCAGCCGGAACCGCGCGATGGAACCCATGGCTTTCCCAGTACATCACAGCGAGGCCCAGTCGGTCACCCTCGTAACACGTACCGTATTGGTGACGCCGGCGGAGCCGGCACCCCAAAGGTACCGATCTTCCCGGCACTACGCTGCGACGGGTCGGATCCCGGGCAATTCGCCCGTTCGGCGTGTGGTGGGACGGCCGGGTCCGCCCCCGGCGCGCCGGTCAGGCCCGACTCAGTGCGTCGGGCCGGCTCAGTGCGCCAGGTCCGGCTCAGTGCGTCAGGTCCGACTCAGTGCGCCAGGGGGAGGTTGATCTGCAGGGCGCGGGCGAGACGACCCTCGGCGGCGGTGAGCAGTGCCCGCGCCGTGGTCGCGTCGGTGGCGCGCTCGATCATCACGACGGCCGTCTTGACGTGCTGGTCCGCCGCGGAAAGCGCTGTCATGGCGGCGTCGGCCGTGGCGCCGGTGATCTCCTGGACCATGCGTACCGCGCGGGCCAGCAGCTTCTCGTTCGTGGCGATGAGGTCGACCATCAGGTTCCCGTGCGTCTTGCCGAGCCGCACCATGGTGATCGTCGAGATCATGTTGAGGATGAGCTTCTGCGCGGTGCCGGCCTTCAGCCGGGTGGACCCGGCGATGAACTCCGGTCCCACCGCCACCTCGATCGGGTACTCGACCACGGCGCTCAGCTCGGCGTCGGTGTTGCAGGACAGCCCGACCGTCAGGGCACCCCGCTTCCTCGCCTCGCCCAGCGCGGCCAGCACGTACGGGGTGCGCCCGCTCGCGGTGATGCCGAGTACCGCGTCGTCGCGGCCGATGCCGCGCGCCAGTATGTCCGCGCTCCCGCTGGCGGTGTCGTCCTCGGCGCCCTCGACCGCGCCGGTGATCGCGGTCGGACCGCCGGCGATCACGCCCTGCACCCGCTCGGGCGGGGTGCCGAAGGTGGGTGGGCACTCGGCGGCGTCGAGGATGCCGATGCGCCCGGGCGTGCCGGCGCCCACGTACAGGAGGCGCCCACCGGCGGTCATCCTGCCGACGATGGCGTCGATCGCCGGCACCAGCGTCGGGATGGCGGCGGCCACCGCGTCGGGCACGGTCGCGTCGGCCTCGTTCATGAGGGCGGCGAGCTCCGAGGTGGGCAGGCGGTCGATGCCCGCGTACCGCGGGTCGGCCTGTTCGGTGCGCAGCTGGGCCAGATCCGACCGTGCGGCGTTGGGTGGGGCCTGGGACACCTGCGGCTCCTCAAGACATGGGTCACGCTGCCCGTCATGTTACTCGTTGACGACCGGGAACAGACGTCGGTAACTTAGCAACTTGCAGCACTTCATTGAATATTCTTTCAGAATAGACTCGGGAGCCGCGAACGTGGTTGCCAATCGCCTGCCTGAGGCCGTGGCCGACACGGCACGCCGAATGTCCCTGACCGAGAAGATCGGGCAACTCTTCGTGGTGCCGATCGGTCGGCACTCGCCCAACGCACTGCGGCTGCCACCGGACCAGCGCACCGGCGCCGCCCTCGCCCACGACAGCCTCGGCCAGGTGGTCGACCAGATCCGTCGGCACCACGTCGGCGGCGTCTGCTACTTCCCCACCAGACCCGAGGGCGACGAGGCCGGTGACGTCGCCGCGCTGCTCGGCGAGCTGACCGCGGCGACCGACGCCGCCACCGTACGGCCGGTCCTCAGCGTCGACCAGGAGGGCGGCACGGTCGCCCGGCTGCGCCGCGGCGTGACCAGCGTGCCCGGCGCGATGGCGCTCGCGGCGACCGGCGACCCGGCCAACGCGGAGCGGATCGGGCAGGTCATCGGCACCGAACTGCGCGCGGTCGGCTTCCACCAGGACTACGCGCCCGACGCGGACGTCAACAGCAACCCCGCCAACCCGGTGATCGGGCTGCGGTCGTTCGGCTCGGATCCCGAGGCCGTCTCCCGGTACGTCGTCGCCGCGCTCCGCGGCCTCCGCGGTGCCGGGCTGGCCGCCACGGTCAAGCACTTCCCCGGACACGGCGACACCGCGACCGACAGCCACCTGGAACTGCCGGCGGTCTCCCGGGACCGGGCCAGCTGGGAGGCCGTCGACCTGGCACCGTTCGCGGCCGCGATCGGCGCCGGGGTGGACGCGGTGATGTCCGCGCACGTGGCAGTGCCGGCGGCGGACCCGTCGGGGGCCCCGGCGACCGCCTCGTCCGCCATCCTCACCGGCGTGCTCCGTGACCAGCTCGGCTTCCGCGGCGTCGCCGTCACCGACGCGATGGACATGGCCGGCGCGCGGACCCACGGCGACGGCGAGGCGGTCGTACGCGCGCTGGCGGCCGGCGCCGACCAGCTGCTCATGCCGGCCGACCTGGAGGTCGCCGTCGCGGCGGTCCGGGACGCCGTCGAGTCCGGCCGGGTCCCGCACGCCCGGCTCGACGAGGCCGTCGGCCGGATCCTGACGCTCAAACACCGGCTCGGCCTGCTGCCCGGCACGACACCACCGCCCCCACCGGACGCCGTCGACGCGGCCGGTCACGCGGCGCTGGCGCTGGACCTCGCCCACCGGGCCGTCACGGTACTGGGCAAACCCGACTGGCGCCCGCCCGCCGGCGGCCGCATCGCGCTCGTCGGCTACCTGGACGGGGTGCAGGACGCCCTGCTGCCGGCGCTGTCCCGGGACGGCGCCGAGGTGACGGCCGTGGACAGCGGCAGCAACCCGTGCGCCACCACGCTGGTCGCCCCGCTGCAGGCCGCCGCGGAGGCCGACCTGACCGTGGTGGTCACCCGGAGCGCGATGCGATGGGAGGGACAGCGTTCGCTGCTCGCCGCGCTCGGCGCGGCGGGACGTCCGCACGTGCTGCTCGCGCTGAAGGAGCCGTACGACGCGGGCCTGGCGCCCGACGCGCTCAGCCGGATCCTGACGTACGGCGACAACGAGGTCCTGCGCGCCGCGCTGGTCGACGTACTCACGGGCGCGGCGCGGGGCGGCGGCCGGCTGCCGGTGGACGTACCGGGGCCGGACGGCCGGACCGCGTACCGCCGCGGGGAGGGCGGATGACCGCGGTGCGTACCGGCGCGCAGCGGCTCTGCGCGGAGCCCGGGCTCGCCGGCCCGGGCCGGCTCGGCCTCACCACCAACTACACCGGGATCATGCCGGACCTGACCACCAACGTGGCGGCGCTGCGGGCCGCCGGGGTGCCGCTGACCGCGCTGTTCGGGCCCGAGCACGGCATCCGGGGCACCGTACAGGCGGGCGAGAGCGAGGGCGCGGGGACCGACCCGGCGAGCGGGCTGCCGGTGTACGACACGTACCGGCGCAGCGGTGCGGCGCTCGACGAGCTGATCGTCGAGTCGGGCGTGGACACCCTGCTCTACGACCTCCAGGACATCGGCACCCGGTTCTACACGTACGTGTGGACGATGTTCGACCTGATGGTCTCGGCGGCCCGGACCGGCCGCCGGTTCGTGGTACTGGACCGGCCCAACCCGGTCGGTGGCCTGGTGACCGAGGGGCCGGGGCTCGACCCGGCGTACGCGAGCTTCGTGGGGCGGGCCTCGGTGCCGGTACGGCACGGGCTGACCTGCGGGGAGCTGGCCGGCTTCCTCAACGCCGGGGCGGTACCGGCGGCGGCCGGGCGTCCGGTGGAGCTGGCCGTGGTCGCGATGGACGGCTGGCGTCGGGACATGACGCCGGCCGACACCGGGCAGCCGTGGGTGATGCCGTCGGTCAACATGCCGACGCCGGACTCGGCGTTGGTCTACCCGGGTACCGGGCTGTTCGAGGGCACGAACCTCTCCGAGGGGCGCGGCACCACCCGCCCGTTCGAGCTGATCGGCGCGCCGTACCTGGACGAGCGGTTCGTGCCGGCGCTGCGCGCGCTGGACCTGCCGGGGGTGGCGTTCCGGGAGGCGTGGTTCGCACCCACCTTCCACAAGTACGCGGGGGAGCCGCTCCGGGGCACCCAGGTGTACGTCACCGACGTCCGTGCGGCCGAACCGGTCCGGACCGCGGTGGCGATGCTGTACACGCTGTCCCGGCTCTACCCGGACGACTTCGGCTGGCGGGTGTCGGAGGCCGGCGCGGAACGCACCGGGCACCGGCACTTCGTCGACCTGCTGTGGGGCGGCGACGGGTTGCGCCGCGCGCTCGACGCGGGGGAGGATCCGCGCGGCCTGGTGC